>JACAEL010000031.1 GCA_013388835.1 Candidatus Thorarchaeota archaeon
CACGGCTCGCTCACCATCAAGTTGGGACCCGGCAACAAGGTTCAAGACGTCCAGTTCCATGTGAACTCGACGAGGTTCTTTGAGAAGTTCCTTGAGGGCAGGCCGATGGAGGAGGCTCCGCGGATAGCCCCACGGATATGTGGCATCTGTCCGATACCGCACCATCTTGCCAGTGTGAAGGCTGTCGAGGCGGCATGGGGTGTCACTCCTCCGCCTGCGGCTGTGAAACTGCGCAGACTGCTCATCGAGGCCAAGCAGTTGTCCTCTCATGCCATCCACTTCTATGCCCTTGCAGCACCCGACTTTGTGTTCGGGCCCTTTGCAGACCCCTCCGTCAGGAACGTCGCCGCGGTATTGAAACACCTCCCCGGTGTGGCTGTGCAGGCCATCAAGCTGATGGAGTTCGGGCAGGAGTTGTGCAGGGACATTGGTGCAAAGGCGGTGCATCCGGTGACCGGCATCCCGGGAGGTATGCTGTCGCCCTTCTCCGAGGAGGACAGGGACAAGTGGCTCAAGGCGGTACCTGAGATGCTGGAGAACATCCAGAAGACGGTGGACCTTGCAAAGACTGTGGTGAACGCCTACATCGATGTGATAACGAAGGTGGCGGTCACGCCGACCTACTACATCGGACTGACAGACAAGGGCGTCCTCGACATCTATGACGGCACTGTGAGAGTGATGAGCCCTGAGGGCAAGGTCGTCGCCGAGTTTGAACCGAAGGACTACACGCAGTTCTACGGAGAGCACGTCCCGGACCACTCGTATGCCACACACATCTACTACAAGCCTGCGGGCTATCCGGCGGGCATATGGAGAGCCAACTGTCTGGCCAGATGCAACGTGGCTGACAGGATGGCCACACCAATGGCACAGGCAGCACTCGAAGAGATGCGACAGCTGATCGGACGACCCTCACATCACACATTTGCATATCACTATGCTCGTGTGGTGGAGATGGTCCAGGCTGCCGAGTGGATCAAGAAGTTACTGGAGGACCCTGACATCGTCAGCACGGATGTGAAGCTGAGCGATGTCGAGCCCAGAGCCGGTGACGGCGTGGGCATTGTGGAGGCTCCCAGAGGCACGCTTCTGCACAACTACGAGAGCGACGACAAGGGCATGATAGTGAGGGCCAACCTTGTGGTTGCGACCAACAACAACATCGCTGGGATAGAGAAGTCCCTGATGGATGCGGCCCGACTCATCTTTGAGAAGGACGGTCTCAAGGGCCTCAAACTCCCCGAGCCACTAGTCAAGACATAGTAGTACAGCATGGTGAATATGATGACAGACGAAATACCTGAAGGCCTGCTCAACCTCCTCGAGATGGTTGTGCGGTGCTACGACTGCTGACTCTCATGCGGTGCCCACCTCGTCATAGTGGATGAGGAGGACCGCGTGATTGTCGAGAGGGAGCTTGTGACCGGCGGCGAATGAAGGCGCGGCCCAAAACACTGGCCTGCGCTGGACAACCCCGCAAGGGCTGCCGGTGAAGCTCTTCTCTCCTCTTTTCTTTGCTTGCGGCCTGTGTGTAGGTTTCTGATAGTGCGCAGCAGTCAACCTAACCACATCGTCCGCAAGCAGTCTACCTTGCGTTCAGTGTCAATCACGCATCTTGTGCTGAGCGCATGTCCAGTATGGGGACTCAGTGAGCTGGAATGCACCCTGATACGTATCAGTATGTCATAAATGGAGGTATTGCATAGGTAATCCTCAGTGGACTGGAGTTCCACATGCGGTCAGGTGATGATATTGGCTTTCGGTCTGATAAACTACGGTTTCGCGATTGTGCTGCTCTGTGCACTTGCTTGTCTTGCTGCACTGTTGAGGAGATACATCATGCAGCGCAACAATCTGACACTAGTGTTCTCAGTGTTCATGACAGGATACGCGACCACTGCAGCAACCTACACTTTCAGAGGGTTCTACAGTGTTGGAGAGCCCATGGAACTGCTGCTCTGGATAATCCAGAACTACATGTACATCGTAATGGTCGTTCCACTGGCCCTCTTCCTGATTTATCCTCTCTTGCAACAGAGAAAGGGTCAGAAGTCGTACTGGAGCGTCATGGGGCTTGTCGTTGTGATACTCATTGTCGCAGTGTTCAATGCACTGATGATCCAGCTCTCAGCCATCGAGTACACGTACACGGACAACTATGGTCTTCCGCATTACGCCCTGGAGTTTCCAGTTGGCTCCGGGAGTCACCTAGTGTACTATCTGACACTCATTCTTGATGTGGCAGTGTCTACCATCTCTCTTGTCCTACTAGCAATCAGCTACAAGAGGGAGGCCGATCCGTTCTACAAGCGCAAGTCCCTGCTCTTGGTGGTCGGCTGGACGATTGCAACATATGGTCAGCTGCTCCTGCTCGGCCCTTCACTTGCAATCTTCAATCCCTTCACCAGTGTGGCGGCTGCTCTGCTAGTGGCGGCAGGTGTCCTGATGTCAAAGAAGGCCTAGATCTGTTAGATAGTCGTCTGAGGTGAGGTCATGTCCCCTGCTGTCGTGAAGGTTGCAATGGTGGGTTCCGGCGGCGCAGGCAAGACGACAATTGCATCGAGACTGGTCACTGGTCAGTTTGTAGAGACCATGATGACAATCGGTGTCAGCATCCAGACGTGGTCTATTGAGAGCGAGGCACATGACAGCAAGGTCGTTGCGTGCGTGTTTGATCTGGGTGGTCAGCAGCAATTCAGGTTCTTCCAGTCCTCCCTACTGATAGGCACTCAGGTGGTCCTGATTGTTGTTGACCTCACCCGTTTTTCGTCACTAATGGAAGTTGACAACTGGATACCCATGATTCTACATGTTCCTCGGGAGCGTTGGATCATTGTTGCAAACAAGGCAGACGAGGAGTGTGGGGTGAAGGAAGAAGACATCAGGGAGAAGGCTCAGGAGCTGGGCGTGCCATACGTGATAGTAAGCGCGAAGACTGGACAGGGATTCGATGCATTAGCGGCTATGGCAACCAAGATAATCCTCTCGTCAGTAGACCAATGAGAACGGAAGATTGTTTAGTTGGAAACGCATTACTCTAGGATGTACAGATTGCCGAGGGTGTTAGATTGGCAGAAAAGTCATCCCGTCAAGCGCTGGTGTTCTGTGAGAGATGCCAGCAGAACATCACACTCACGGTCACTGATGATGACCTGAAGCGTAGCCAGGGTGGCATCTTCACTCTTCTGTCGGTTCATGGCGATCCTCAACATGCCCTTGTGGCTTACATAGACTCCCGCCTCATGGTTCGTGATGTTGAGTACCCCGCATCATTGCATATCCGAGCCGACTTTGCTCCTCAGCCTGCCAGGACACAGGCCGGAGAAGGGGCCATCGCACTCACATCTCTGGTCGATGCATTCGGGCCAAAGCGGAAGGATGGGATGAAGGCATTGGCTCATTGTGTGGCGCAGCTCATCCTAGGTAACACGGTTGTGCTCGTTCACGATGACAAGGTTGTGGGATCTTCTGTGCAGGTGACTCTAAAGGGTCTGCTGGGTGGACAGAATGTCAGTCTTCGACTCATCGCTCACAGTGAAGTTGCGGGTCAAGATCTTGCGGGTGCATGTGTCTTCGACCTCCAACAGGTACGCATGATGCAGTCCGGTCGAGTGCTCGACGCAAAGCACTTTGAACAGCTTATCAAAGAGGCTCTTGAAGAGGACAATGGACTCTTCAGGCTCAGGAACAACCTGAGTAAGGTCTTCTATTCCTATGGGCAACTGAAAGAGATCATGCCTCGAGTGCGCGACAAGATACTGGACACCGCTCTGGCCAAAGAGATATCGATTGAGCTCTCTCTCATACCTCTTCTGCTTGAGATGGCGGAGAGTCAGGGCTATGACTTCAAGCGCAGAGTGGAGAAAGACGCTCTGGCACACGCGATTCGCAGCATATGACATCAGCCGACCAAAGGCTATTATACTCGCAAGAGGACGTATTCTGACAAGATGAAACTTGAGAGGATTAGGACTCTTGCCAGTCTAGTGGTGTCCCTCACCTTCATGGCACTCCTCTTGGTCACCGGAGCCGCTGTACTGTCAGGTGACGCATGGATTGTGCTAGACGCCCCTGCATTCAATGTGTATCTCTGGGTTGTTGTCTGTTTCACGGTCGTCGTGTCCGGTATAGCCTTCACATACTCTTTCTTCTACTACGGCCAGATGCACAATCTGAGGAGTCTGGTGCTTCTCTTTCTGGCACTGGACCTCTGCCTCCTGGTACTGCTCTATGGACTCACGCATCCAGTCATGGAGATATGGGGCTACACATTCGCAGGCAGGAACGAGAACAGGTCCATGGTCGCACTCATGGGCCTCGTTGTGGCTCCGGGCGTCCTGCTCTACTCCTTCGCCGGTGATGCAGAGCCCGTGCCTCGAAACAAGGTGCTATACTCGCTGTTCGGCGGACTGGTGATTCCGCTTCTAGCGGTCCTATCATTCTTCACTCCCGGCGGTCTGCTGAAGACCACCGAGGAGATAGGTGGCGTTCAGGGACTGACCCCTGCCGGTTGGTTCATCGCCGTATCCTTCCCTTTGGCTAACGCCATCTCGTTGTTCATGCTCTTGAGAGAACACAGATCCTTCCCGGACCATGTGGTGTCGGCACTGATACATGCGATAGTCCTGTGGTCGGTCGCCTCCGTCATCTTTACGTTTCTGTGGAATCCTCTCCAGATAGCAGAGCTTCTATACCTCTCCTGCATCGCAGGTGGGTTGTGTCTAATCGATGTTGCCATGATAATCGGTACCGTACTTGAGCCGTTCAGGACTCTGGAAGTCGAGGTCACGAAGAGGTCTGCAGAACTGGACTTGTCCAGACAGGAGAGCGATTTCCTGCTCTCGTGCTGGGCTCACAAGGTGGGAAACCTGCTTCAGGGAATCGTGACACATCTTGAACTGTTCTCAATGGCAAGGGAATCGAATCAGGACTTGCTTGCGTCACAGGCACAGGCATCCGAACTGGCCCGTCAGACAACTGCCATCAACCGGCAGGTCCTCTGGATAAGTGAAGCGAAGGCCAACAGATTCGCAACGCATACTAGTGTTCCTGTTCGCCCCAATCTACTTCGTGCATATGAAGTCGTGTCACAGATGTACGG
>JACAEL010000032.1 GCA_013388835.1 Candidatus Thorarchaeota archaeon
GCTCATGACCGAGAGTTCTCTGGAGCCTGTTGTCCTCTTCATCGACGAGATGGAAGGTCCTTACAACACGTTTGGTGAAGAGGGTGAGAGGAAGTTCTTGGAAGTCATCAAACGTGTCTACAATGAATGCAGTAACGTCGTGATAGTCTCATCGTGTCTGAGCGAGATATGGGACCGCATTCATGGATTGGCCGACGCTCCGACTCAGTCACGAATGGAAGAGGCCGTCAGACTCCGCCACTTCACCAAGGAGGATGTGGAGGCATTCGTGACACAGAGCATGAAGTCCTACTGGGATGAGCAGAACCTTGATCCTCCACCGGACCCTCTGTTCCCTCTGACCGGAAAGGAGATCGAAGAGGCCTTCAAGAAGTCCAAGGGTGTTCCCCGTGAGGCCATACGTGTGCTGATTGGAGCGAGCGACAAGATACTGTTCGGAAAGAAGGAGGCTGCTGTTGAACCTCAGTCAGACTATGTGCTCAAACTGACACCAACCGTGATGGTGAGCGCTGTCGTCAAGGCGTTCCAGCTGACCGGCAAGACCAAGGGCTACAACGTCCAGACCCATGTTGAGTCCGGTGAGTCCGAGTCTGACGTCGGGGCAGTCGTGAGCATCGAGAAGGACGGGGCGACCCATATGATCGCTATTGATGTCCCCACAGTCAAGAGCTGGGACCGCAGTGCAGGTGTCGCTGCCTTCTACTCTGCGAAGCGGCTCAAGGACGCTATTGGGTCCGGCCGGGCAGAGGTGGGACTTGTGGTCGTTCCTAAGAAGACCAAGGGCGCGAAGTTCGAGTCGGTCCTCTCAGAGATGGGCTCGAAACTCCATGTGATGCCTCTCACCGAGCAGTCGGCGGTCGCAATGTTCGAAGCAACCAATACTGACGCAACCACGCCTGAGGAGGAGGCTCTGCTCGCCAGCTTCATCGACAGAGTCTTCTCTGCAACATGAGGTATGGGAGTTTCGATGGTCATCAGCATACGCTGATGAAGCGACATGTCGCAATCAGTAGCCAGGCTGGCTCTCTAGAAGTCCTCGGTCAACCATGGGACCGCTCTTGGGAGCCAGTCCATGAGGGGGCCCTGAACCTCACCTGACAGCCAGCCCATGCTCGCCATCTGTTCAAGTGACAGAGTCCCGTATAGGAGCGCAGTCAGTCCTTCAATGGTCACCTGTGCGCTGGGCCTCTTGTCTGACCTTGTCACCGAGAGCTTGCCACCCACACCCGTGAAGAGATAGGTGCCTGTGTTGGATGTCAGACAGGGGTCCTCAACACTGAGCACGACTTCTCCCTCTTCGTTGACGGGTATTCCCTCGAAGGCCTGTTGCACATCGATGACTCTGGACATGTGAACTATTCTCGATGTCAACGTAGGATTGTGCACTCCCGATATCCAGTGATAGTAGTCGTCTGCTCTCGGGTCCACTGGAATGGAGACCTTGACGACTTGGTCGGCATGGAGATACAAAAAGGTCAGGAGGGCGTTCCGTGCCTGCAGGTTTGACCACAGTATCTCCCTGACAGATATCCGACCCGTCTCAGCCCAGTCGTATCCCTCACCGTAGCCCCTGATACCATAGACAACGACTCCCTCTGGTGTCATGTCGGGACCGTATGCAATTGCCATCTTGGACTTCATGTACTTGGTGAGTTCGTCCCATCTCTTCTGAGACCTTCTCACACCCCCATGTGCAGCCGTGACGACCCGAGAGTGCACCGAGGTCCACGGCTCCTTTCCCTCAGCAGGGTCAACCATCATGACGGAGTATCCTTCTGGCATCGACCTGTTGACGATGTTGCTGGGATTGAGTTCGAGGACTCCCAGAGGTGGCATCTTGACATACCCCACCCTCATGTAGAACGAGTCCTTGAAGGGATACAGACAGCTGACTGCATAGTCGCTTCGCTGTATGTCCGCCATCATCTTCATGATCATATCACGGACGTGGCCCTGACGACGGTGTTCTGGTGTGCTTGCCACCATCGCCACTCCGCCCATCTTCTTCCAGACCCCTCTCACATTCTGTTCAAGCGGCAACACTCGAGCTAGCGCGACGACGCGTTCCTTCTCTTCCACGACGTAGTGTTCATCGTACGAATCTATGAATCTCTCTCTCGCCATGTCTGTATACGACTCGGGAAATGAGTACGAGTAGCCTGCAACCCTGAGATAGCTGTCCACATCATCTGCGGTAGCCCTGCGTATCATGTTCGGTCTCCGGACACTTGACTGTCCACTTGACCAGTTAAGGATGTCCCACAGAGCTGCGGATGGAGGACCAGTCAGCTGACCAGCACATCGACAAAACCCGGAGTGCCGCGAACATCCTCGGTGGAGATGACTTGACCTTCTTGTCCGAGTCGACTGAGAATGCCCGGGTCTGGCATACCCCAGTCCTTGCGTGGATATGTGGAGACCAGAAAGCGTGGTTTCCGTGCCTTGTCAATCAGGGACTTCCAGACTTCTGGCATCGCGACAGGTGTACCGTTCGGGCTGGCATGGTGCGCGACCTTCAGGAGGTCGACCGGTCTGAGCACTCCCTTCTCATGCATGACCTCCCAGCTGGGAAGCTCGGCATCGCCGGGAAACAGCAGAAGCTTTCCCTTCCACTCCAGAGAAAAGACCAGGCTCGTCGAGTTGTCATACTCTCTCTCTGCCATGAGCAAGTCCTTGAGGGCGACCCGTGACTTGATTCTCTCTCTTATCATGTCAAGAATAAGGCCTCTGCCAATCGAGCGTCTCTCCGGTGCTGTCAACAGCTTGGAGAACGTCCTCTCAGTGTATGCAGTGTTGTCTCTCTCTGGAGCCAGTATCTCAATCTTCGCCCCCGTCCCTCTGAGAAAGGGGGCAAGCACTTGGTGTGCACCACGAGCCAGGTATCGCACTCTGTCACCAAGCTCCTTACAGAGCTCGTCAAGCATCCGGTCGGTCTCATCTCTGTCTTCGGCAAGCGCCCTTGTCTCCTCGTCGCTCTTCTCGGACTTCAGTCTCGACTTGAGGTCCTTCATGACCGTGTCGAGAGCACTCATGACTGGGCCGTCGCGTGTACCGGCTCTCATGGCCTCTGCAGTCCTGAGATGATGCGTCGTCAGAAGGACCTCTGTCTTTGCGTCAAGCTCACTGAGATGATTGTGCAAGCCCTTGAAGTGGTCCATGTGGCCGTGCGAGAGGAACACTGCCAGAGGGTCGTCTCCCACTTGCTCTAGTATGTCTTTACACACTGCCTTCAGGTATGCCTTGTCCTTTCCCCGTGTGCTTCCGAAGTCAACCAGTAGGTGTTTCCTTTCCTTTCCCGCAGGCAGTGTAACAAGAATACAGTCGCCAAGACCGACGTTGTAGGCTCTCACTCTTAGCGTTTCTGACACGGCGCATCCCACTTGACATGGGTGGTCCATCCTTATGGACGTAATTCGGATAAAGTCGTCTTGGTGTGCTTGGTGTTGGTTTGCTGTGAACTACATGAGACCTAATCATCGTCTGTCTTCGGCAGTTCGAGACTCCTGCGTTTCAAGCATGCGCTCGGTCGAAGTCTACAGCGCAAATCGGCCGTGATCTTCCACTTCTCCATCTGGGTCGTCTTCACTCTTGCTGTCTTGTGTCCCAGTATCTACGACCAGCAAGTGCTCGGATGGGAGTCACACTTCACTGGTGTATTCGCTGTCAGTGCGGATTGAGCTGAGGTCTTGCGCCCTTGGTATCGGATAGCGATAGCCCTTCCATATCATCAGAGTGCCTACGAGCGTTATCATCGAACAGATGGCGAACGAGACTGCAAACCCGTACATTGGCAGGATGAAGCTGAATGCATAAATCACTGGTATGGACGCGATTATTGTCAGTGCTGGCCTGAGCGAGTAGAGGCTGTTGCGAATCCTGTTGGGAACCACGTCGATTATGACTCTCATCTCCAAGACCTCGGCGAAGGCACCGAAGAAGTCACCTGCTGTGAAGACGATGAAGACTACCACTAGAGCAGGAACAGAGTCCACCGGCACCTGGAACAATGGAGTCTGTGTGAACGGAATGAATACGGAGAGCAGCTCTGCCGTTGCGGGGTTTGGAGGCGGCCAGAAGAGTGTCGTTGCGGCAAGCAACACAAAGAACGCCACCCCTCCGAACTGGACGAGTCTGAAGCGTGGCACCCACTTGATAGGGTCGAAGCGTGCTGACCAGAACCCGCTCCGTTCCTGAGCGACGGCGTTTGGCACAAAGACCAGAGTCCTGTACCCGGCCACAGCAACATCAGTCAGGAGATAGATGAAGTACATGGGGAACAACAGGAGCTGCCACCACACATTGCCCACACAAAACAGGACTATGTCGCCGAGTATCACTAGCGCCACAAATCGACTTGAGAAGACAAACCTCACTCCGTCCGCCAGGATACCAGCATAGCTTCCGGACTCCCCATTCTCCTTCTTCCTGATCTCCTCGGTCTCAGGAAAGTCCCTCACTGCCTTGAGCACCGCAAAGGCAAGCAGCACACAGGCAACAGCCTGAAGCTTGAACACCCACTGCCTAGAGTAGAGCATGGCAAGCCACGCTCCCGGCAGTAGTATGAGTGTGGAGATTATCTCGTAGACCATTGCCATGCGACCCTTCAGCTTGCCGTATTGTTTTCGGTCCGAGTCATGTGGCATGGCCACTCTGTAGTTGTTGTCAAACCATGCATCCACTGCACCACTCTGCTGCGACTGACCAAGACCATTGAGCGCGTAGATCAAGATGAAGTGCTCGTAGGGTGACGCGGTGTCGACGAGGGAGGTCAACCAATAAGCAAGGCTGAAGCACAAGAGTGCAGAAGCCAGTACCCATCTCTGGCCTATCTTGTCACCGACCGCCCCGCTTGGATAGTCGAGGAAGGTCTGGACCACAAGCTGGATTATCACAAGCAACCCCACCCGCTCAAGCCCTAGGATATAGTCCCCTCCACCAAGACTCTCCGCTATGTAGATCATCCAGAATGTGGTGCTGATTGTGAATGTCATTGCCATGGTTGGCATGAGCAGTACGATACGCTGAATCAGTGTGGTCACTTTGGGAGTGGGCGTCACCAGTCCGAAGAAGCGTGCAAAGAGGGCCATAGGGGTCACCACATCTGGTCGTGCGTCCTTCTGGACAGAACATCAATCTGCCTCTCGATGCCAACGAGAGCCGAAGCACGTTGGAACGGGTGTCATGTCAGCCGGACCAGGTTCGGGCGGTTCATCACTTCGACATGGCAGCAAATGAACTGAGTCAGACATGAATTCGCAGCATTGATGAAGACTATGGTGATGGTTACCACAGTGAGCATCACTTGGTCCAGAGTCTCATGTCTCATGGGTTACCCAAGGAGCTTTAGGACGGAGTCTCTCCTGAGGAAATCCTTTTATGGTGTCCAAAGGTTCGGGGCCGCCCAGCCTAGTCTGGCCAAGTCCGTGTTGAAAGCTAGAGTGTGGCTCAAATGATGATAAGAAGTAGCGCTTTGGCCCTGTTGCTCATCTTGCTGTTGGGAGCCGCAGCATCGTCAACTGCACCCTCAGTTCCTGTTCGGACATCTGACTACGAACTCGAGTACGAGAGTGTTATCGCCGCCACAAGCCTGCAAGTTGAGGTCGACAACTTCAACTACCTGAAGGCGTTTGATGATGACGACTTCGCATTCCATGTCTACAACTATACGTACCAGGTTGGCGGAGCGAATGTGAGCATCTACTTCCTGAGCAACAAGACGATCTACTCGTCCAAACTCTCTCTGGGTGACGGCTCTGCTGTCTTCTACAACATCCCACAGGGGTCGTACACCTACAACGTGACTTGGCAAGCGGCCCCCGGGGTTCAGCAGAGCGGCGTTCTTGTGTCGAATGGACCGGACGCATTCACAACTCCGAGTGTTGGCAATCTTGACCGCGAGAACGACCTGGATGACCTCCAAGCGACTGTACTTGATGTTGACGATAACCCTGCTCAAGGACTGAACTTCTCGATCCACTTCCAGAGCAACAACAGCATCTGGGGACAGGTAATACTGGGCGCCAACGGATTCGCCAACTTCACGGATCTGCCCAATGACAACTACACTTGGAAGGTGACTGTGATGTCCGGTCCGTACACTGGTTCTGTGATCAAGAGCGGCAACTTCACTGCCGACGGCACAGCCAAGCTTGTCCATCAGTGGGTTGGTCCCATCACTGGCAACCCTGACTACTACGACCTCGAGGTGTTCACCTACTATGAGACCACTCTTGATGCCCTTCAGGGCGCTATAGTTAATGTGACGTACAAGAACGGTATGAGTATCGACGCAAAGACGACTCCCACAAACGGTACTGTGCTGTTCATCGACCTGCCCATCGCCTTCATCAACTGGACTGTAAAACACATGGGTGAGTATCTTGGTCTTGGAAACTACTCATATGACCTGACATCGGCGAGCTCTGATGTGCGAAAGCCGGTCATCACATCGCCGGGCGACAAGGAGTTCCTTGTAGACTCCAAGAATATCACTGTGGCATGGCATGTGGAGGACGAACACCCCAAGCAACTGAACGTCTATCTTGACGGTGTGGTCAAGGTGACACAGTCCTACAATGCAACCAGCTATGACTACCTCTACAATGTCACTGGATTCGCGATTGGTGTGTATAATGTGAAGTTCGAGGCCATCGACTTGAACAACAACAAAGCCGAGGACACCATCCGACTTCGAATCTACGAAAATGTGACGCCGGTCATAGACGGGCCTGAGAACCTGACGATCTACTACATGGAGAGCGGTAGGACTCTTCGTTGGAACATAAGTGATGCGCATCCCTCCGCCTACACACTCACACGCAACACCACGGTTGTCAAGAGTGGCAACATCTCCCTGACTGAACCCTATGTGCGTCTCTCTCTTGATGGACTGGCAATCGGTTATTACGAGTTTGTACTGAGCGCAAATGACACAAGTGGAAACACTGCGAATCACACTGTGGGTGTCACGGTGAAGGCCGATGACATTGCTCCTGTCATCACGTACGCCCCGCCATCCGTGTCCTACTACCGGGGTGACGCGCGCATTGTTCGCAACTGGACTGTGACCGACGACCACAAGAGCAAGTATTCCATAGCAGTCGATGGGTTCGTTGTTGTTGAGGCCGTGTGGGTGACAGACACCATCTCCTTTGACTTCTCGGGCCTGCTTGAGGGCGAACATTGGGTCGTTCTCACAGTCTATGATGTCGGGAACAACACTGCGGTGTCAGCGGTGCACGTGACAGTCTATCCTCCCCAGGTTGTGCTGGGACTGGCCTACGCAGGCGGCATTGTCATTCTTGTTGTCATCATAATTGCCGTCCGTATCTACCTTCGACGGAGGTAGTCTGGGCAAGACCACGGTGGCGTCACGCTTTTATCGCCGGACACGCCGGGCGTGACGACTCGTACCGTGTGACAGAGTCAGGTGACCTCATGTGACACGCTATATCCCGATAGGTGATGTGCTTGAAGGCAAGCACGAAGGAAAGAAGGTCAATCTTCGTGGCTGGGTCCATCGCATCCGGAAGCAGAAGAAGATGATTTTCGTACTTCTTCGGGACTCTTCAGGTGTCGTTCAGACGGTGGTCAAGCCAGAGGCTGTGACCAAGGAGCAGTATGCAGACGCAGAGAAGATGCTAATCGAGTCGCTTGTGACCCTGTCGGGAATAGTAAAGGCTGACTCACGAGCTGAAGGCGGTTTTGAGATCCAAGTCGACAGCATCAGAGTCCTCCATTTCGCGGAGGAGTTTCCAATCACTGAGGATCAGAGTGTAGAGTGGCTCAATGACAACCGTCACCTGTGGATGCGTTCGAGGAGGATGTCCTGCATTCTCAAGGTCCGGGATGCTGTCTTCCACGCAGCAAGGGAATACCTCCGAAAGAACGGGTTCTACGAGACCACATCCCCAATGTTCGTGACAACTCTTGGTGAGGAGGGCGCCGACCTGTTTCAGGTGGACTATTTCGGCCAGAAGGTGTTCCTCACTCAGACCAGCCAGATGCACCTCGAACCTCAGCTGTTTGCAATGGAGCGGGTGTTCACACTTGCCCCTTCGTTCAGGGGCGAGAAGTCACGGACAAGAAAGCACCTCACGGAGTTCTGGCACCTGGAGGTCGAGGAGGCCTGGTGTGACCATGAATGCAACCTGCGGCGGCAGGAAGAGCTCGTATCCTACATCTGCCAGTACGTGGCGAAGCACAGGCTCAAAGAGCTGAGAGAACTGGGTGTCAGTCCCGACAGGCTTCTTCGAGTGAAGCCTCCGTTCGATAGAATGACCTATGACGAGGCGATAAAGTACTGTCAAGAGCGAGGGCTTGACATCAAGTGGGGCGAGGACATAAGAACGGAGGCAGAGGAGATCCTCACCAAGGGGCGCGAGAACTTCCTGTTTGTGCAGTTCTATCCGAAAGAGATCAAGAGCTTCTACATGAAGCACAACGAGTCAGACCCGCGGACGTACAAGAACGCGGACTTGCTTGCACCAGATGGATTTGGTGAGATTATCGGAGGAAGCCAGCGCGAGGACGAAGAGAAGAGAATCATTGAGAATCTCGTGAGGATTGGGGACAATCCAGAGAAGTACAGATGGTACCTTGACATCAGAAAGTACGGAAGCGTTGAACACTCAGGTTTTGGTGTGGGCGTCGACCGATTGATAGTCTGGATGTTACAGCTGGAACACATACGTGATTGCGTGCCTTTTCCCAGGACCGTGTCACGACTCTATCCGTAGACTCAGACCATGAAGAGCGCGCTTTGACAGCCATGGCTCTCTATCTGTGAGCCAAACCTTCTTCTTTGAGTCCTCGTCATCACCGGGCAGGAGACTCAAGATGGCAGGCGACTCTGAGGAGGATGTCATCGCCGAGCAGCTCCGCATGGCTGGTTTGGTGGACAAGACCGACCAGTCATCAGGTCATGCAGACTGTATCAGCGGCGCCGACATCTCATATCGTGGCCACACTGGCTTCGGGGTTGCAGTCACGATGGACTCTGCTTGTAGTAGTGTCATCAGGTGGGTGTCGCTGTCGTCACATGTATCTCACCAGTACCGTCCCGGAGTCTTTCAGTTGCGTGAAGGTCCGATGCTGTTAGCGCTCCTGAGGAGTCTGGACACCAATGGGCCGGTGCTGATTGATGGCAACGGGGTCTTGCACCCGCGGAGGTTTGGATTGGCTTCATATGTGGGTGTGACACTAGGCCTGCAGACCATAGGCGTTGCGAAGAGTCTGCTCTTGGGCTCACTGTCCGCTCGGCAGGGCAATCGTGCGGATGTCATCGACAATGGGGAAGTATTGGGAGCTGCAGTCTGGCTTGGTCAGAAGAGCAGACCTGTCTATGTGTCCGTCGGAAACATGGTGTCGTTGGACAAGGCCGTCGAGATCGTGGAATCATGCTCCTTGCATGGATACCCCGAGCCGCTACGACAGGCTCATCTCATGTCCCGTGCAATGGCGAAACGGGGACTACAGTCCGGATAGACTCGCAAATCTAGTTCCAGTCAGTCTGCCTGTCCATGATTCCCCTTCTCTGTCATCAGCTCTGCCTGTTCACGGGCTCTCTTCGCAGCCACCAACTCTGCCTGATGAACTCTGACCATGCGTATCGAACAGAGTGTGCCTATCCCTCCCAGGAGTATGCCGACAAGCCAGACATCTGACGACATGGGATGTGACAGCAGTCTTCCAAGTATCCACACATTGAGGCTGAAGAAGAAGACACCGAAGGTCAGGAGGATTGAGTAGAAGGACCATGGTAGACTGTTAGGTGCCATATTGACTCGATTGTAGTGGCGGGAGGTTGGTTATAGACGTTGCTCCGTTGAGCACGCCTCACGCATCCTGTGGAGAAGACTCAGGCTGTCCGGATGCGGAGGTGTTGTTGGCCTCTTCAGACTCGAGTGGGACTATCAGCAGCCCTTCAGAAGTGACCTTGAGCACCACTCGCTTGCCTATGCCCGCCAACCGGCGGACGGTCTCAGGTATCACCATGCGCCCCTTGGCGTCAACTTCGCTGATGTCTCCATAGAGCGTATGCTTCTGTCCCTCGATGAGTCCGTCGCGGATACGGAGTGTGCGGTCCGCGAATGCGGCGACTCTCGGATTGTGAGTCACATTGACCACAGTTGTTCCGAACTCCTCATTCACCTGCTTCAGTGCCTGCATCACCAGCTGCGTGGTCTCTGTGTCGAGTTCACCAGTTATCTCGTCGGCGAGCAGGACCTCCGGTTTGTTAGCCAGTGCAACACAGATTGCCACACGCTGGTTCTCGCCGCCGCTCAGCTGATGCGGCCTGTGCGACATCCTTGCTCCCAACCCGAGGCTCGTGAGTAGGATTCGCGCTCTCTTTTCTGCCTCTCTGTGTGAGAGTCGTGACAGTCTCATTGGCAACATCACGTTCTTCAGTGCGGTCAACCCGGGCACCAGGTTTCCGGTCTGCCATACAAATCCTACCTTCTGCCTTCTGTACAGCATTGCCCTCTGGTCATCAAGTATCGTTACGCTATGTCCGTCATAGAATATCGTGCCCGCCGTGGGTTTTTCAAGAGCTCCCAGCAGCTTGAGCAAGGTTGACTTGCCGGAGCCACTGGGACCGACAATGCTGAGGAACTCTTGTCTTTCGACTTCGAAGTCGATTCCTCTCAGAGCGATGACTTCCTTCGCCCCTCTCTTGTAGACCTTCATGAGGTCTCTGACAATAATCTTGTACTTCTCCGAGACTTCTTCGAGATTCTCTGCCATATTACTCACTCCGCGTACTGAATAGTCTCTGCGATACTCCCTGACAGGCTACGGACAGCAGTGACGTATGTCGCGCAACTTGCCGCTACAAGTGTGATGATCATGATTGCGGCCAGAAGAGGAACTGGAACGATTAGGAATATGGGGAGTCGCTCCCATGCTACTGCGGCCGAGGTGCCCATGTAGACCAGCGGCATTCTTCCAAAGGCCGCTGCAAGTGCGAATGCAGCGCTTGCTCCTATAGCAGCACCGATTGTCACTGTAATCAGAGTGTCCAACAGAATAACAGTGACCATTGCCCTTCTTTCGGCTCCTAGAGCCCTCAGTACTGCAAGCTGCTTCTTCAGCTTGCCTATCTTCATTGCCGTCACGACAGCAACCCCTCCGGTGAGGTAGACAAGTGAGTAGACCACTTCCAGAGTGTATACGCCATAGATTGCCCTGCTTCCCCGGCTCCTGAGCGTGTCGTCCAGCAGCTCTTGCACCGACGTGATGGAGTCGAAGGAGTAGGGTGCGAGTTCACGGACCTGCTCCATGACACGAGTCGCATTTGCCCCTGCTTGAAGTCTGATGAACAACCTGCTCACCTCAGTGGAGTTCTTGCACGCATGCAAGTAGTCAATGTCCACAATTACAAAGTCGTACGTATCAGGACTGCCGGGCAAGTACGTGATGCCGCCTCCCTGTTCGCTCGTGAGGGTGTCGACTATCCTCACATGGCTTGAATTGACTCCCTTTGGTCCTCTGACATATAGGGTGATCCTGTCGCCGTAGACATAGACATACGAATACCCTGTATATGACACACTGGAGACCGGTCTGAATGATGAGATTACGTTGCTATGGTTCCCTTCCAGTTCCATGAGGGCCGTCTGTGGGTTACCCTTGTAAGCGAAGTAGGGCAGCCAGAAGGCTGACTGCGCCCATCTTGAAGGTTGTACTCCGATGACCTCGACCGACTTGTTGACCTGCCCCCATCCCCAGGTGACATCATCGTACATCACAAATGCAGTGATGGTCCAGGTGGCACTTGCGCTCTCCACACCCTCAATCGCTGTGATGTTATCTAAGAGGCTGATGCTCACATTGTGCAGGTTCTCCTTCACAGAGACCGTCAGGTCACTTCCCACCTGAAAACACATCAGGTCCTGTAGATGGGTGTGACCGGTCGTTGCAGACACTGAAGCGAATACCCCAGCCATGAACACCAGTGCTACAAACATTGCACCTGTCGCCTCCGTTCTGAGATGCATTTGTGCTGACCCTGCCAGGACCTTCGCGGCAACTGCATGAGGCTGTCGCTTGAGCCTGGTCAGGAGCTTGAACTTTACTCTCGAAGTGGGTCTCGAAAACAACCGAGTGACTGTGAATATCGCGATTGCCATGAGTGGAGTGATGAAGATCATGATAGGCGCCATGGTCTCCCCGTAGACAGTAGCAAACCCCAGTAACAGCACAAGGAAGGGTAGCATATACAGTGAGATGCCCAGACCTATCAGGTCCACAAGGAGGCTGCCCATCTTCTCCGTTCCGGCAAGCGACTCCCTCTCAATCACGTCGTGTGTCTCTGCTGGTTCTGCCATCAGTGCCTTGACCGCAGAGGGTACTGAGACTATCGTGCCGGCTGCAAATGCGAACGCGAACACGGCCATCGCCGACTCGGCTGTGACGAGGATGGGCACTTCACCAAGCAGTGACAGGTCAAACACGAAGAATGTCCTCACCGCGGCCGAGAGCACTGCTGACAGAGCTCCGATACCTACTGCTCCCAGACTGCCTATCAGCCCGGTGACTAGTGCTGCCTCCAAGACCCAAACGAACGACTGCTTGCTGCTGGCACCTCTGGTCTTGATTGTGCCGATATCTCTTCTCTGTTCGTCGGCAAGCAGTCGGGCATTGTAGCTGACGAGCATCAGCCCCATGAATATGGCGGGGAGTGAGAATGCCAGTGATACCGCCCTCATTCCGAGTGACCAGTATGCGTAGTTGTTCATGGCGGTCCTGAGGCTAAAGCCATCCCAAGTGAGGGCCAGGAATGGTAATGCCTCCTGTTCAATGCGCTTCCTAGTGTTGTCAAGTTCCAGTGCTCCTTGGACCGGGTCTTGACTCAGAATCATCTGACGGTCAAAAGACACCCAGATCTGGTGACTTCCAAGCAACTCCCATTGACCTTCCTCAGATGCCAATGCTGCCTCAAGACCTGCAGCTGTCGTAATCATATGGAGTGTGGATTCTGACGGTTGACCCCAGTAGTAGTATCTCTTCAGCAATTCAGATGTGAAGGTCCCAGTTATCTGCCATGTCCAGTTGCGGTACTGGGTTTGCTGACTGGTCTCGTTCCAGACTGGGTACCTGATGGTGAAGTTGTCACCTACTTCCAGATGGGCGGCCCTTGCCATCTGCACTGATAGGTAGCAGGTTTCATTGGTGAGGGGAGGCAATCCATCGCCAAGATTGACCGCCTCTGGAAACGAGTCGAAGAAGCCCTCGTCTACGCCCAAGTATGACTTCATGGCAATGGGAATGTCGTCTACCCACCCGTAGTCCTCAACGATGTATACCCACTCCGCCTGCTGTACCGCCTCTTGACTCTCGACAATGCTGAGGAGGTCCGCGTATGATGTTTCATTCTGTTGATAGAAGGAGTAGGTGACATCGAGCATCATGTCTACTTGGACTTCGTTCACCATTTCTCCGAATACTGTTGGACCGATGCTGTCAGTGTAGAAGAGAATGCCTCCGACAACTCCTGCAGACAGGGAGAACACCAAGAACGTAAGGAGCACTTTCGGAGCATCCTTCACCAGACGTGTGAACAAGAACATCATTCCCTACCTCCGAATGGGGCTGCCTCGGTCCAAGCATCATTGAGTGAAGTGGCTAGATGGATTCTCGACGAGAGCACGGACACACCAAGGACGAAGATGAGTGCAGTGGCGACAAAGAGCGCGAGTATCGAAAGGATCACGTCGAACGGGACGACAATCAATGCAGGTGTGGGGAAGACGTAGTAGCTCGTATGACTCCCCAACACCGCATTCAGAATGAACAGGGGTCCCAGCAGACCCAGTAGCATCAGCGCGGACAAGACGATGACGGTCATCTCTGCGGCCTGCACTCGCCCCACCTCTCTGCTGTGTGCGCCCAGTGCTCGTGTGAGGGCGATTTCCCTCTTTCTGCCGCGTACGTCCTCTGCCGCGTACAGCATGAAGGCTGCCAGCATGACTGCTACAGACCCAACAGCGAAAACCGTGTCAGCTGCACGGTCCATCTGGAATGCTGCCCTATTGGTGTAGTAGTCCACCTCATCTTGAGCTGCTCTTGTGTGGTAGGGGAGTCGTCGAACCGTGGGGCTGATTCCTGTCACTAACGCTTCAGACCCACTTGACGTAACAATGTCCTCAGCTATGGAAGTCGAGTTGGTGCCGGGCTTAGTCCTTACAGCAAGAAAGTTCATGCATTCAGAAGTGAGGTTTGCCAGACCGGACAGGTATGCCCTGTTCACCCAGAGGGTCCTTCTTCCAACGCCTACGGACGACCACCACCAGTTCGGGTCAGTCCCGGTGTCATCCAGCTGGAAATCCGTCAGTGCAGTCACCACGCCGGTGACGATGAAGACATACACCGTGTTGCTGCCGTAGTAGCTGGAAACGCGAAGGGTGCTACCCACCTCGAGTTGATATGTCTCTGCGATGTCTGCTGACACTATTGCTCCGTGGGGCGTGTTCTGCAAGACAACGAGGTTCTGTTTCAGCTGGGACTCATTGAGCATCCTTCCATCCCAGTCGTAACCAACGTCCACATAACCGGGCTCCAACCCCACAATGTAGGTCGTGTGGTAGTCACTCTGGGACATCAATCCCGTAGCGACGGAAACGAAGCTCACTGACTGAACCTGAAGATGCGAAGACACATTCTCGGCGAACTCCATCCAGAGGTGACTGTTGACACTGCTCAGCCGATATGAGATGTCGCCACCAAAGGCGAATCTGGCCTGCGCCAGCTTGGTTGCTGGCAGACTGGTCGCCACAACGGCACTGCTCCATGCCATGCTTATTGCAAGAACCAAGACCAGAGCGGTCGGGGCGGCAGATGACGCTGTCCTTCCCAGTCTACGGATGCCTACTGATGAGGCGAGGCGTCCGAACAGAGGTGAGAGTGCCCTCGCGACATAGTCCGTCCCTCCCTTGAGACCCTTGATGAACAGGCTGCCGACCCCTAGAAAGAGTGCAAAGGGAGTAAACGATCTGAGCATAAAGAAGGTGAACGACACTAGTGGATTGTACCTTATCTCCGGATCTGCAGTATACACAAGTGACAGCGCAAGGACACTGAGCATGACCAACAATGCGTCCCACTTAATCATGCTGAGTATTCGGGTCAGCTTCACCAGCTTTCCTGTCTTCGACTCAAGCTTCTTCACAGTGGAGTAATACCACTGGTACCCAACGTACGGCACAAAGGGAAGTGCAGCCCCAGTGACCACGGAAAGAATGAGTGATTCACGTGTCATTAGGAAGGGCTCTGTCCAGAGTCTTGCAGGGTCAAAGACGAAATAGCCGATGGCTGTCGTGCCCACCCTACTGAGCAGAACCCCTACGCCTATACCAATGACAACAGCAAGTGACGACAGCACAATCATCTCTCGTATCATTGAATGGTCCAGGTCACTCTTGGATGCTCCGCGTGCAGAGAGTATCTCCATCTCATACTTGCGTTCATTGTAGTTGTACCGCAGTGCTAGGAACACGACTAGTACTATTAGTAGAGCCACGCCAGCTCCCCTGAAGATCTGTGTGATTCGTGCGAGCAGAAGCGAGGAAGTGTATGTGTAAACAGCCATGAGTATCTGGTTGTTGACATGATACCTTGAGTAGGTTTCCTGGGGGGGGTGATAGTAGAAGTCTAGGTGACAGATTCTCTCTTGAATCTGCTGAAGATACATTGCGGAACCATCAGAGTCTTCGGGCGAGAGCCGGCTTCGGTCGACATCCAACAAGATTACGTCCTGTCGGGGAATGGCCGTCATCGTCATGTTGACTATCGCTCCCCCCACATATCCTGTCGCGTACGAATAGATGTTCGTCTCTACAGAGAACTCTTCTTGGTACAGCCCCACAATGGTGACGTTCTTCTCAATCTTGCCCTCGCTTAGGTAGACTTGAAATGAGACGACACTGCCAACGCCAGCTCCAATCCATTCCGCCGTCCATTCATTAATGGCTATCTCTTCACTGCTGCTCGGAAGTCTGCCCTCGAACAGCTGAACCATTCCGGGGAAGGTTGTGTTGGTCTCCAAGACCGAAGCTCTTGTCGATGCCATAGTATACTGAGTAGATCCATTCTTTGGGCCGCCATCTATCGCGACTAGCAGAACATCCTCATGTCGTTCCAGAAGAGCCGCTCTCGTGACTCCCTCGATTGCCTTGATATCGTCCAGAATGGTCCACAAGTTGCCATACTCGTAACTCGTGACGGTCATCGCCACTGGGCCCACACTTCCCACGCTTTCATCCCACATGTGGATGGAACGGCTATCGATATACACTGACACACCCGTCGTGACAATGGTGGCCAGCATCAAGCAGAGGACTGTGACCGCTCTTCTCCTCACGCTGTGAAATGCCTCATATGTAACGGGCACAGCCAACTTCCCCACCTCCCTGTTGGTCCACGAATTGTCCGTCACGCATAATGTAAAGTCGGTCCATCTTCCTGCCGACATCGGGGTCGTGAGTCACCACTATCAGTGTGCCGCCTTCGGCTTTGGTCAGTTGTATCAGGACCTTCATTATCTCCTCGCCGGTCCGACTGTCTAGGTCTCCTGTGGGCTCGTCCGCCTGATCCTCGACTGAACTTGAAGCACCCGCTGGTTTGGCCAGAGCACGCGCTATCGCTACACGCTGCTGTTCACCGCCTGACAACTCATCGGGACGATGCTCCGCTCTATCAGCAAGTCCGACGACGCTCAAGAGGTGGTCGACACGTTCTTTGCGGTCACTCTCCTCTACTCCTGCAATGACAAGCGGGAGTTCCACGTTCTCATACGCGGACAATACGGGCAGCAGGTTGAAGAACTGAAAGATGAAACTGATCTTGTCCCGCCTGACTCTGGTCAGCTGCCGTTCGTTCATCTGGGTGATGTCCACACCGTCAATCACTACTCTGCCAGATGTCGGCCTGTCAAGCGCACCAATCATGTTGAGGAGGGTTGTCTTGCCCGAGCCGCTCGGTCCCATGATCCCGATGGAGGCGCCTCGCTCCACCTTCAGCGACACTCCTCTCAGCGCTTGAACCTCGACTTCTCCCATAGAATAGACACGCGAAACGCGTTCAAGGTCGATAACGTACGGCGCTTCCACGAAGATCCTCTCCACGTGAATACTCAGTCAAACCGAAGTCCGACGGACGCACATAAGCATCACGGTTCACGTACTGCTGCAAGTGTTGGAACGGTTCTACAGTGGTCGAAGACTTTATCTATGCGCGGGCCTCTCTGCATATAGAATAGTTTAGTGAGAAGCTGCAATATGGCCGAGAGCGCTCTGTCCATGCACTACGAGTTCTTCTCGTGGAAGGGTTTCATGGTGGGAGCTACTATGATTGCACTCCTGCTCATCGTGCAGTCGTGGCTGGGTTTTCCAGCAGTGTGGTCGCAGAGAGCGATTGACTATGTGCTGTTCATAGTCGTATCGGCCGTAGTCGTAGGCACTGCATCAGGAAGCGTGTTGGTCTATCTGATACCCCCTGACCAAGATGTCATCGGTGTCAGTGGCTTGGGGAGTGACGCAGGTGCTCAACATGTCTCGTTGGTGCTCGTCCTTCTTGGTCTTCTTCAGCCCATGATGACCGGGTTCGTCTACTTCTTCGAGTACTTCGGTAATGACCCTCTGATCGTTGTGTGGGTCGTTCTCAGCTTCGCCGCTCCAAGTGCCGGTCTTGCCGAAGCGATGTATGATAGGCAGGCCGCAATTGCACAGGACCTGCGCGCGTACTTCTCACATCACGACAGACTCGACTTGGTGAGACTTGACTGGCTTCACGGACACGGACCTAGGAATGCAGTATATCGGATGGGCATGTTGGAAAGCGCTGCCAAGAAGGTCAAGTACTTGAAGGTCGTCGGTCACGAAATAGTTCGAGACAAGGATACTATTCCTGTCACCCAGTAGGCTTTCCACTACTGTGCCTCTTCTTCATGTGGACGGTCAGACCCAGTTCAGTCCACGCTATCCATGCGCACTTCAGGCATGAGAACTTCTGACTGCCGAGCCCGAATCTGGGGGGTGCCTTCTCCTCAAGGTCGTAGACCGTACCGCCGTAGCCGCTCTGTTTCCTTGTGACCACCTTGAAGCGTTTCGTGAAACACTCCATGCAGATTCCGATACTTCGTCTCTGCTCACTGACGAAACTGTCCTCCAGTGTCTTAATGGGCCCTTCTGGCTCGATTTCCTTTCCACAGCTCTCACAGAGTTCGACGATACGCAGCACCTTCCCTATACTGGTTGCGGCAGCGCAGCTCTTTCACAATCGCGTTCCAATGTGATGTCGCATAACATCCATATATGTCCAACTGATGCGCCTTCGTCAACATGTAGACACTTGCGGCTCGGCGCGCACATGTGACGTTCGTTGGACAGACAGTGTTGCTTCTGGGGTGACGAGTCCCGAAACCATTGCTCACTGCTTTTCCAGTGTGTATTGGACATGTAGTTCCGCGGCAGTCCGGAATGCAGTCACGACGCCTTCAGATGTGAGGCAGCTGGTCTCGATGAAGGCCACTGGGTGGAGCTTGCCTTGAGAGCCGAGCTTGGTTGCCAGGTACTCAGCATACTTGAATCCCTCGTCGCTGGACACGGGCTGCGGACCTCCATCCTCGATTTCATCACGCCTGAGATCCTTCTTGTTCGCGGTTATCACAACCGGAGGTAGTCCCTTGAGCACAAGGGAGACCTCCTTCAGCCAGAAGTCAACGCTCTCGAAACTCCACCTGTCCGATGCGGAGTACACTATCATGACGACCTGAGCGTCCGAGTAGAACTCCTTTCTGGTGATGCCTGATTTCGCTGCATCATCAAAGCACCAGACGTTCAGTTGAACCCGATAGTCATCAAGCTCAAACACATGCTGGTACACATAGGGGCGATTGTCCTCCTCCGAGGCCAGTTTCACAAGACCGGCCTTTTGCATGAGGGTGTGCTTGCCCACCGTGTCCTCTCCCAGAATGAGGGCCTTTGCTTTGACAAGCGGTTTCACAACGTGTTCGGGTGTCTTCCTTGATGTCGTAGGCACTCCGGTCGGGCCTGTTTCGCCTTCAGACACCGTGACTGTTCTTGGTGCGGCAGATGACACCGAAGTGGTGCCTTGTGCCTGTTCTGGAATGACTTCGGGTGCCGCTGCATGGCTCTTTGCGGAGGCGACTATCTCTTCCTGTCCGTCAATCCTCAGGGCTGACCGCTTATGTGGTTGCTCAGGACTTGTCAAGCTGTCTTGCGGTCCCGCGGCAAGAAACGAGTCACTGAGCTTCTCAACAGCAGAGAGTGCCTGTTCAATGTCGACAAGGTCTGTTCCCGTGAGCGACGGCGCCTCCACCTTGATGGGTTCGAGTTCAATTATCGACTGTCTCTTCTTGGCGCGCACCTCTGGTTCGGGTTCTGTCAGCGTGTGAGGTGCAGCAGATGTCACAGGTTGAGCCATTGATGCAGTCGACTCCTGTGGCACTGTTGTCAATCGCTCGGCAGCTCTGACTGACACCTCTTGGACGGCCGGCGTTGGTGTTCTTGCGTCCTGTCCGGACGGCTCCTCGACAACCGCACTAGCCGTCGACGTCTCCTCAGTCTCTTGCACCTGTGAGCCTACGAGTATGACCCTCACTTGGGGGACACCAATTCGAATCAGCGAGTCTCTGATTATGCTGGGTGCAAGCATCTTGCCCTTTGTCTTGAAGTAGACCTCAAGGTCCCCGAGTACTTCTTCGAAGGAGCGATTCTTGATCTTGATCTTCTTCTCCACTCTGCCCTTGTCACGGACCTCCACATACCCTGGCAGCAGAGTGATACCAACTGTTGTTCCGGGGACTATCAATTGGTTGCACTTCTCCGGAGAAATTCCTCTTGCTCAGTCGTCGCTGGAGTTCTTAACAGTTTCGTAGCTCATGCTGCTCTGCAGTGGTCTAGTAGTCGCCGAGAATCTAACACAATCGGTTTGCTGCATCACTGCCGCAGAGACTCGTTGACTTGTCAAATCAGCTTCTCAGGTCCTGTTGGTGGCTCATCGTTCATATCGTCACACAACGTTTCTGTTGGTCACTGTGAGGCGAATAGAAAGGATTATGACCTACATGAACGGCTCACAAGCTGAGGTTAGGACCGTGACTGAAGTTGACTTTCGCGAGTATGTCGAGGTGATTCGAAACTGGCCACAGCCCGGCATGGCCGTCTGCGATATCAGCAGACTCCTCGAACACCCAACCGTCTTCCATGAGGCTGTTGTCACACTTGCCCGACCCCTCGTTGAGCTCAAGCCGAACAAGGTGATTGGAATCGAGCAGCGGGGCCTTGCCTTGGGGAGTGCCATTGCCTACTTCCTGGGATGCGGGATTGTCCCTGCTCGTTCAATAGCATATCTGCCCGATGACTACAGTCGTCCGGTGGAGTTCCTGCCCGCCAGCAGGTTTGCTGACCGACGACTTGCGCTGGTCTCCGACTCGATTGATCCCGGCGATAGAGTGGCGATAGTTGACGATTGGCTCGTTCAGGGCACCTCAGTCCTTGCAGTTGCCAAGGTTGTTGAAAAGTTGGGCGCATCCGTCGTTGGTGTGGCGTGCGTCATAAACAATATGTCGGAGACAAGGAGAAAGATGCTGGGGCGTCCTGAGATACACTGTCTCATCAGGAACCTCGAAACGGATGCCCTGCATCCGCTCGACTGATCTGCCTGTTGAATGCAGCATGTCGAAAAGAAAGGAAAAAACCAATGAGTCAGAGCCTGACGACTCTGACTCGTCTATGTCTACTTCTTCTCAGCCTCTCTGAGTTCTCGCCTGAGCACCTTACCAACCATCGACTTTGGCAGTGTCTCGACAAATTCAACATGGGTGGGTACCTTATACACTGCCATCCGTTCCTTGCAGAACTGCCGAATCTCGTCAGCTGTGGCTGTTTGTCCCGGGTGCAGGACCACGAAGGCTTTCACGGTTTCGCCTCGCTTTTCATCCGGCACGCCAATCACTGCCGCCTCCTTGACTTTCGGATGCTCGAACAGGACTTCCTCGACGTCTCGGGGCCACACCTTGTAACCGCTTGCGTTTATCAGGTCCTTCTTGCGGTCAACAATGTACGTCCAGCCCTCGGGATCCATCTTGGCAATGTCACCTGTGAAGAGCCATCCGTCAGGACTCAGAACGTCAGCAGTCTCGTCAGGACGGTTGTGGTATCCCTTCATGACCTGAGGACCCTTCACTGCAAGTTCTCCAATCTCGCCAAAGGGCAGGGTCTTGGACCGGTCGTCAAGATCGACAATCTTGCAGTCCGTGCTAGGAACTGGAAGACCAATCGCGCCTATCTTCCGGAGTTTCTTGTCGAGCGGGTTTGCGTGCGTGACAGGTGACGCTTCAGACAGTCCGTATCCCTCGATGATTGTCGAGTTGGTTGTCTCCTCGAACCTTCTTGTCACTTCAGCCGGCAGAGCCATTGCTCCCGCGATAGACAGCTTCAGTGATGTCAGGTCGTACTTCTTGATGTCCGGGTGGCTGTAGAGGGCAATCGCCATTGTCGCGACAGTCGGGAAGTATGTTGGCCGCATCTTGGTGATGCTCTTGAGAAGATGCGGTATGTCGCGAGCGTTCGGGACAAGGAGTATTCCACAACCCCATGATAGTGCAAGGTTCATCGACACAGTCTGTCCAAAGATGTGCTGGAGCGGCAGTGCAGCCACGAAGAGCTCCTTTCCTCTCTCTGAGAGACTTGACATCCATGCACCGCATTGTTCGCAGTTCGCCTTGAGGTTGTCGTGTGTGAGCATGGCGGCCTTCGGTATGCCTGTAGTCCCTCCAGTGAACTGGTAGACAGCAATGTCTGTCGCAGGATTGATGCTGACTGTCGGAGGAACTGGTTCTGTGTCCGCTATCCAGTCGTTCCACATGACGTCGCCCTCTCTTAGGGGTGGGACCTCCTTCATCTCATGCTTGAACCTCGTCTTGGGAGCAAGCACCTGCTTTATCTTGCTCATCATGTCCCACGCCGCGGTCACAATCACATGCTCAAGATTGCTCTCCTGCCGCACGGCTTCGACTATCTTGTAGAAGAAGTTCAAGACTACAATGACCTTTGCCTTGGTGTCTTGGAGGTAGGTTCTCAGTTCCTTGGGCATGCTCAATGGGTTGATTGGAGCTATGGTTGCGCCACATTTCAGAGCACCATAGTAAGCAATCACGAACTGCGGGACGTTCGGTAGCATTAGGGCAACCGTGTCTCCCTTCTTGACACCCATCTTCGCAAAGCCATTGGCAGCCCGATTGACGAGCTCACCCAGCCTGCTATATGTGACTTCTACTCCCTCGAAATGCAGTGCTCTCCCATCAGGGAACTCCTCAACTGCCTTGTCAAGGTAGGCCCAAAGAGGCCCGGGCGGTATCTTGATTTCTGCGGGGATGCTTCCGTACAGCTTGTGCCATGGTCGTTCCATTGTCTTCTCTCCTCGCTTTCTTGCGAAAACAGAATGTAAAACCGATTCAAGGGCGGCCATTTATCCCTTTTGGGCGTTCGGGAGCAGCAGGTGAAGTGAAGCATAAAACTACAGGTCATCTAGGTCATGTACAGCCCTGTTCGAATTCCGCGGCACCCATTGTGCGCAGCTGTAAGCCGATGTCTTGTAGCGGGTCTTCCTCCATCGGTTGCGACCACAAGGTTGTAATGCAAAAGACTATTGTCCAGGTAGTGGATGAGGGCTCATGGCGGAGTGGCCGGTCACCCCGCCAAGGTCCTCTGAGATCTGTTGATTTCACACTCCAGAGGCGTCCTTACAGTGCTGCCTCGAACAGCTTCACGAACTCCTTGAACTGGTCGATGCCCTTCTGCCAGAACGCCTCGCTCGTTATGTCAAACCCAATCTCGGCCGCTAGGTCTCTGGGCGACCTGCTCGACCCAGCGGACAGTATCTTCTTGAGCTTGGGCACGAATGACTTGCCTTGTTCCTTGTAGAGCCGGTACATGGCGTAGACAAACAGCTGAGCATAGACGTATGGGTAGTTGTAGTAGCGGAAGTTGGGTATGTAGAAGTGCAACTTCATTGTCCACCACCACTTCATCTGTGGAAGCCACTCGACAGCATCACCGTACATCTTGTCTCTTGCCTTCATCCAGAGTTCTGAAACCTTCTCTCCATCGAGGTACGTCCCCTTCTCAAGAGCCTCGTAGAGGAGCGTTTCAAACCAGTATCTGGTTGAGACCTGAAATGCAGCTTCGCCGAACTCGTCGCAGACCGTTGCCAGTATTGCACGTCGTTCCTCCTTGGACTTGGCTTTGGCCAGCATCTTCTCGGTCAGCAGGAGTTCCCCGAATATCGAGCCGGTCTCTGCGATGCATGCGCCAATCTCATAGTTTGAGGGCTTCTGCGCACGGGTGCCAAGGTACGCGTGGAGGGCATGGCCGAGCTCGTGCGCGGATGTGTAGACGTCCCCCATGTTACCGTTGAAGCTCTGGAGAATGTAGGCGCTCTTGCCTTTCAGCCAGGTCGCACAGAATGCTCCTGAGGTCTTTCCTTTTCGGACTTCGCCGTCAAGGTGGCGTCGGGAATACATCTCCTCAATCCACTTGCCGGCCTCCTCGTCGAAGTCGGTGTAGGCCTCGACAATGAGGCGTCTGGACTCCTCCCATTGATATTTCTTCTCGGGCGCATTGGGAAGCGGTGCTATTATGTCCCAGTTGCCAAGCTTTGGGAGGCCCATGGCCTTCGCCTTCAGCTTCAGGTAGTCCCTGTAGGTCCCAACGTTCTTCTCAATCGTGGCCATGAGCGCGCTGATTGTCTCCTCATCGACATCGTTGTCAATCAGACTCTGCGTCAACGGACTCGGCCACTTCCTCAGCCTACACACCTCCATGTGGTCCGAACAGACTGCCCGGAGTGCGGACGACCACACGATTTCATCCTTTCCCAAGGTTTCATAGACGGTCTGGTTTGCTCTCCTCCTCACCTCCCTGTCAGGACTCTGGTATAGACCGATGATCTCTCCATATGGCAGAGTCTTCTTCTGGCCGTCAACCTCAATCTCGAAAGTCCTAGTTGCAAGCCAATCGCTCTGGAGCTGCGACCACGCGTTTATGCCGTTCTTGTCCTTCATTATGATGAGCTGCTCTGCCTCCTCGGTTAGCATATGGGGGATTCTTCTTGCTATTCTCTCAAGCCTGTGCCTGTACTCGCCCAGTGCGGGGCCATTGACAATCTTTGGCTTCTCTCGAATCAGCTGTCCTAACTCAATGTCGACGAAGGCAGTGTTCTGTTGAACTAGCATGCCAGCGTTCCGTGAGTTGTCAAACAGACGCTTGGCGACATCTTGTGTCATGTCCGCGTTGTACATCAGGTTCGCGTAGAGGAAATAGCCCTGGAACTCCTCCATCATCTGGTCTCCTTCCTCAAGCATCTGGCTCACTTGCTTGGCAGTGAGTCGTCGGATCTTGCCTCGGTATTTCTCCCGGTATTCCTCTGATGCCTTGACGGCAGCCTTAAGTCGCTCCGATATGAAGTCGGGGTTGTCAATCTCCACAAGCTGTGACAAGTCCCACTTCATCTCTTGCAGTGTCATTTGAATCAGGCAGCCGCATGTCTTGGCTGCTTAAGAGTCAAGCGGATGAACCAAAACGAAACGAGTACAGAAATGGGGCATATGGTTAATGGTTCGGTCGTGCATGGCTAATCAACAGATGACCGTGTGACGATCTCCTCTCGGATTGCTTGCTTCTCAGAATGGCATGAGTACGCAGAGTAGTGTCGTGGGAGGTCCGAATCTCCTCAAGTGTCGGAACCCCACATGGGGTCCAATCGTTCACGATGCTAACATGCGCTCGAATAGTGCTGTTCCTACCACACGCTTGGAGGCGTGCCACCACCATGAACAAGAGAGGGATAACGATCACCATACTAGCAGTCATGCTTGTTACCATGACTGCCGCGCGAGTGATGGTTTCTAGTTCAGACTGCAATGATACACCGCTGACACCAGTGGTAACAAATGACACGAGAGCTCCAGCAGAATCTGTTGAACAGCCGGCTTCCATGGGCCGAATCACGCTGTCTGCTCAGTCCGACTTCGAGATCTCAACTGACGATGGTCTCACGGTCCGGCTCTCTCAGTCCGGTCATATGACAGGATTGACAATTGACGGCATCGACCTGACGGTCAGTGACATACCACCCGTCACCGTGTATGATAGGAATCGGAATCAGACTGCCCAGCTTCTGGGCTCAGTGCGGCAGGTAGGCAATACTGTTCAGCAGACAAGTACCGTGCTAGATCTGTTTGTCAACGCGACCCATGTGCCGCACGCTCAGTACATCGAGGTCCTGTTCGAAGGAGAGTGACCATGTCGATGCCTATTGACGCGGTCGACCTGCACACACTCGCAGTGCTCACAGGAGAAAAGGGATAAGAAGCGAAACACAGGAGCACCGATGTCCAAGTCGCTCGAGTGTGTTAAGTTGCCTGAATCAAGACCGATCTACCTAGACTACAACGCCACGACGCCCATCGCGAGAGAAGTTGCGGATGCGATGACGCCGTTTCTCTATGAGCACTTCGGCAACCCGTCCAGCATTCACCCCTATGGAGCTCTTGCAAAGAGGGCAGTTGAGAAAGCAAGATTGCAAGTCGCGTCACTGCTCGGATGCCAACCGATGGAAGTTGTCTTCACCAGTGGTGGCACAGAGAGCGACAACTTCGCAATCAAGGGGGCCGCACTTGCCTATCGGTCCAAGGGAAACCACATCATCACCTCCGCCATCGAGCATCCTGCAGTCATCGAGGTCTGCAACTGGCTCAGAGAACAGGGGTTCCGAGTGACCATGTTGCCTGTCGATGATTATGGGCTTGTCAACCCAGAGGACCTCAAGCGAATGATTACCGCCGAGACAACTCTGGTCACTGTGATGCATGCAAACAACGAAGTTGGCACAATCCAGCCGATTAGGGAACTCGCGCAGATTGTGCATGAGCACGGTGCGCTAATTCATACTGATGCAGCTCAGTCTGTGGGAAAGATCCCCGTCCATGTGGATGAGTTGCAGGTAGACATGTTGACAGTTGCTGGTCACAAACTGTACGCTCCGAAGGGGGTCGGAGTCCTGTATGTGCGGAGTGGTGTTCAGCTTCAGCAGCTGATGCATGGAGCGGGGCACGAAGGAGGAAGACGACCCGGCACGGAGAATGTGCTTCAGATAGTCGGTCTTGGGAAGGCTTGTGAGGTGGCGGGACGAGACCTTGAGAAGAACATGCGGCACTTCACAGAGATGAGGGACCGGCTGCACAAGAGGCTTCAAGAAGCGCTGGGTGAGAACGCAATCCGACTGAACGGCCATCCTGAGAAGCGCCTGCCCAACACGCTGAGCATCGGCTTCAGAGACATTGAGGCGAACACGCTGCTGTCCGAGATTGGAGAGCAGGTCGCAGCTTCAGCCGGAGCAGCGTGTCATGCCGACCGGGTTGATGTGTCCGCGGTGCTGCAGGCCATGCGAGTGCCCATGGAGTATGCGATGGGTACAGTCCGGTTCTCAGTAGGAAGAGAAACCACTCCTGAGGACATTGACAGAGCAGCAGAGATAGTCAGTCTTGCAGTCAAGAGACTGCAGCCCAAGACGGATCGGGGTGGTGTTGAAACCATTTCTGAGATAGGTGAGTACAAGCTGACCCACTACACGCACGGTCTCGGCTGCGCCTGCAAGCTGCGTCCTCAGGCGCTTGAGGAAGTTCTGGCGGGGCTCCCTCTGTCGAAGGACCCGGCGGTACTAGTCGGCATTGAGACCGGTGACGATGCTGCAGTCTACAGACTGACGGACAGTATCGCGCTCGTGAAGACGGTTGATTTCTTTACACCGATTGTTGATGACCCCTACTGGTTCGGAGCAATATCGGCGACGAACTCTCTGAGTGACATCTATGCTATGGGTGCGACGCCGCTGTTTGCTTTGAGCATCGTCGGCTTCCCGTCCGCGAGACTCCCTCTCTCAGTTCTTCAGAGGATTCTGCGAGGCGCGCAGGACAAGGCAGCAGAGGCGGGAATCAGCATCGTTGGCGGACACACGGTGGACGACACGGAACCAAAGTACGGTCTCGCTGTCACAGGCATTGTTCATCCCGACAGACTGGTCCGTAACAGCACGGCAAGACCGGGAGATGCACTGGTACTGACAAAGCCGCTCGGACTTGGAATCATGACCACTGCGCTCAAGCGGGGTCTCCTGACTGAGGACGAGGCGGGGCGAATCACTCAGCTGATGGCCACTCTCAATCGGAGTGCCGCTGAGGCCATGGTTGAGGTGGGTGCCAACGCATGTACTGACATCACCGGCTTCGGGCTTCTCGGTCATCTGAAGGGGATGGTCAAGGGAAGCGGGGTCGACGCAACGATTGTGGCAGACAGGGTTCCCATGATTGAACAGGCACTCGCGTTGGCTGGAGCGGATGTCATTCCGGGGGGCACACTGAACAACATGGAGTATGTGAAGGAGAGCGTGACCTTTGACCCATCGATACCGAGGGTGATACGACTGCTCTTGGCAGACGCTCAGACCTCGGGAGGTCTACTGATCAGTGTTCCGCCAGAGAGACTCAACAGGTTGCTTGAGTCGCTCCAAACAAGAGGTGTTCCGACGGCCAGTGTGATTGGCAGCGTGACCGGCAAGGGGTCGGGCCATATCACTGTGGTACCGTCATGAGCATTGAAGTTCGCTGAAGAGCATTCTCGGTCCACTCGTCATAATGGAGCCTCATCTGAGCCGGGGCTGTCTTGCCAGAATATGCGACGGCCTAGGCTACTTAGTGAAGCGCCATGAAGCATCGTCTTGTGGTCACATGGCAACTTCTCAAGTGAGTGTCGAAAGTGTTTTAGGACAAGGGGAGTCCTAGCCGGTCCGTATGTCACTGTCTACACACAGATGGTACACTGCGATATCCCTGAGGCACTCGGTCAGAAGATACACGGGCGAGGCAGTGCCAGACGACATACTCGATTCACTGGACCGCCTGATAGCTGAATTCCGCCCGTTTCGTGGAGCGAGGGCAGTGCTTGTGCGAACTCCTTCCAGGCAGTTCGTGAGGCGGTTCATTGGTGTGCTTGACAAGTCTGGTGTAGTTCACTACGTAGCCTTTCTCGGCGACATGACCAACTTGCATGTGCAGGAGGTGACGGGCTACATTGGAGAGGCTGTTGTCCTGGAGGCCACTGCTCTGGGATTGAACACATGCTGGATTGCAGCGTTGTTGAGAAAGGAGAGCATCGCAAGAGAAGTCGGGGCCGGTCCTAACGAGCAAGTCCTGGCCATAACTCCAGTGGGGTATGCAGAGAATGAGTCGGAACGCGTGGAGAGTCTTAGACGCGGTCCGGCCAGACCGCATAATCGGAAGCCACTCGAGAAGCTGGTCATCGCTGGCGATGCGACACAAAACGACTGGTCACAGAGCGCCCTCGAAGCCGCTAGACTGGCGCCTTCAGCAGTGAACCGTCAGCCTTGGAGATTCTCCATTGACGACAGGTCCATTACAGTGTCGGCTGCTGAACTACGATATAGCTTTGGCGTTTCACCCCGGCTTGACTGTGGCATAGCCACACTGCACCTGCAGCTTGGAGCAATGATCAAGGGGGTGGAGTGCAGGGTGGATTTCCTCGAGCCGCCCGATGTTGCCAGACTCTCAGTCCAGTGAGAGATGAGCACCAGAAGCAAGTATGAAACGAGGACTCGAAGTACGCACGGCTAGGTATCGGTGCATCGTATACTTGGGTCAAGAACAGGCATGGTAGAGCCGTACACGAGGTCTGGATGAGTTCTGGGGCTGGGCTCCGCTCTGAGGTTCTCCTGCAAGGACATCTCAAACTCGCCAGTGTTGACCTCTCAGTGGCTTCTTCACTCAGCTCTGTCTCATTCTCTCTATCTCTCGAATGCGTTTCTCCTTGGCCATCTCTGCATTCTTGATTCGCTTCATCTGTTCATCAACGCGCTTCAGTGCCTCGGCGACTTCCTTGTCCCTTCGGCTTCGTATTCTTCGATAGTCCTTGTCCGCATCGCTCCACTCAGCCTTTGCTCGGCGCAGGTCTTCCTCAAGATTCTCGACCCGTATCCGCTTTGCCTCCGCTGCGGCCGAGTATCGCTCCATTTCCTTGTCAAGACTGGAGCGTATTCTTTCGAGTTCAGCCTCCAGCTGCCTGTGCTGGTCGGTGAAATGCGCTATGTCAGACTCTATCTCTCGTATCCTGCTGTCGTCAGAGTACTTGGACACAGTGGCCACTGAAGGGTACGGCACACCCACTGAGGGGGTTCGGGGTGTTGGCTGCTCGGTTCCTGTGGCAACATAGTCCGTCAGAGATCGGCTGCTCGATGCACCCATGGGGGCTGTCTTGGGGATAATGTGGATAGCTGGTGCTTCTGCCAGTCCCTCCGATTTGCGGGATGACAGGGATGGTTCAGGAGGTGTGTCTGCCACGAGTCTTGCCATCGTCGGACCACTCTGACCTGGCGGACTAACTGAGATGCCTGTTCCGCCATCGCTGTAGCTCGGTGTCGTGTGTTCTGGACCCGATGCCTTAATGGCCACAGCCTGCAAAGATGTTCTTGTGGACTCGGGCACGACAGGCTTCACGCCCACGGGTGTTGAAGGTGTCCTTGCTGGTTCGGACGCGACTGGTCTCACGCCCACGGGTGTTGAAGGTGTTCTCGCCGGCTCAGAAATGGCCAGTTGGGGCTCAGTGACGACTCGTGGTTCTGGGACTGAAGCAGATCGCGCAGATACCGCAAGATCTCTGAGCTCGCTTGCCCTCAACATCCGCTGCTCAGGATCGGTCTTGTCTGCGATAGCAAATGCCTCACGAGCTTTCTCAAGCTCGGTCTTCTCTGTGTGCCGCTGACCAATCCTTAGACGGTCACGTGCAACTTGGCTCGGCCGAACCCACTTATCGCCTGTCGTGACACTCAGCTTCTCGGGTGAGACTGCATCTCCAGATGTTCTCAGTGTCTCGACTGAGTCCGTCTTGGTTGTAATGCGGACACTGGCACTCGATGCGGGTGCCTCGGACACTGCCCCGGTCTTCAAGAGCGAAGCTCCACAGCGAATGCAGAACTTACGTGTGGGCTGGTTGGCCTTCCCGCATGATACGCATGTTATCAATGTAAACTCATCCTGTGGAAGTTTTGATGTTCTACCATACCATACAAGACTGAAATGTGTTTGCTTCGGCATGTGTCGAACCGATAGGAACACAGGAGGTGACGCGTTGAGGGGTTGTGCCGCCCTTGTGAGCCGTTTTGTTGTCAGATGCCATCCCGAATATCCTTAAAATGACTCTCGCGAGTTATCACTTGCCCGAGGTGTACCTGCCTTGTCAGACGCTCAGAGTATCGTGCTTCAGGCCAAGAAGGCCAAGCGGATCATTCGTACTCTCCTAGTAGGCGATGGGGGTGTCGGCAAGACCACACTGATCTATGCAATCAAAGAATTGTCAGCAGGGCACGCTACGGAGAGGTCAGAGGAAGGAAGCGAGAGGCCCGGCGAAGGAAGCATCAAACGTACGCCATTCATGGAGATTGCCACTTGGTGCTACGATGGCGTCACAGTTCAGTGCTTCGACCTAGCAGGCCAGAGGATAGAAGGAACACATCCCCTAGACTTGGTGAGAGAACAGGTTGTCACTTTGATAGACGTTCTTATCATGGTGTTCTCTCTTGAGAGGTACGAGTCCTTCGAGCGGCTGTATCAGTGGATTGAACTGCTGAGGACGGGTCCCCAAGTCTTGGATGACACTGTCAAGATGGTGTTGGTAGGAAACAAGAGCGACTGTGAGCGGTGTGTCTCTAGAGAGCTGATCGAGCCCATTGTGGGGGAGGGGCGGCCTTTCTTGAAGTACTTTGAGACCTGTGCTATCGATGACCAAGGTGTGTCAGCTCTGATGCAGGAGATAGCACGGTTGGGCGGCTGCATCTTGGATGGGATAGTATGACCCCCAGCATCGGGAGCTGCACTGACAGATGACCGAGTTCAAATGCAGACTGTGCCGTACCACAGTTAAGTTCAGTCTGGACGACCCCAGCAGCTACCAGACCAAGACCGAGTCTGGAAACCCATTCATTGGGCGACTGTTCACTGTCAGAGTGATCCATGCCGCTGCCGACGAGAAGACCCACGTCAATGTGGTTGTTGTAGATGAACACGGAGAATACAGAGCACACAAAGACTGCTACGAGCAGCACTCTTCACTGTCGGGGCTGGTCGATGATTTCGAAGTGGTTGCGGCCCAGTTGCCGCAGGAGATTCGACCTTATCTCGACTTGGCCACTCCAGAAGACCGGCATGCAATAGCCAAGCTCGGTGTCAGGAGTGAACAGACGCCAAGACAGTGGCTCAAGACTCTCGACAGGCTTCGATTGACAAACCCCAACAGCAGGCTCCTTGAGTTTCTGTACGCAAAGTGGGCGTTCGTTACTGGCAGTGCTGATCTGGTCCTGTCCATACCTGCGACCGAGAAGTCTTGGGTCTGTCCGCTAAACCTTCGGTTACAAGCAAGACTCTCCACTCAAGGCACAGCGGAGAGGGCGAAGGCGCTAGACATGTCAAGCGAGCCGGAGCTCATTCAACTCGAGGATGCCGTAGCCAAGGCGGATGTCTATAGCCGAGCAGGGGTCATGGACGCACTGGAGGACGTCTATCGAACAAGCGCAAAAAGATGGGGTGCACAGTCCTCCTCAATCACCCCGAAGGTGGCTTCACTCTTCATTCAATGCTTCTACGCCTTAGGACTAATGAGGCAAGGGATGCTGGCTGCAGGTCTGAGCCTTCTCGAGCCAGTGTTCACATTTGCCCAGATTGTGGACAACCGAGAGATGATAGTTGTCGCTGGTAATGCCTATGCGAGCATCTTGAGACGGACTGGTGACACCCGTCGGGCGCTTCTGGTCTATGAGATAGCGCTCAATGCGGCGGAGCAGCTCGAAGACGAGAGAAGCAGAGTGGCACTCCTGATGAATCTTGCAATCGTGGAGCATACCCAGGGAATGTATGAGACAGCTCTGGAGAAACAGAGACGTGCCTATGCGAGCCAGTTGGTCCAATCCGAGCCTTCCATGAAGCTCTCTATCATGACTGACATGTCTGAGAGCCTATGTGCGCTGGAGCGGTACGAAGAGGCAAAGGAGATGATTCTCGAGGGCCTAGCACACAGCGACATTCCAACGCACATACGAGTAGCTCTTCTCACCAATCTGAAGAAGATTGCAGGCAAGACCCAGTCACGAGAGCTAACCACTTGGATACGGCACAATCTTCCCACAGGCGACTTCTTGACCAGTCCACATGGTGTGCTCTTCTCACATGAGCTTGACGCCCTCGAATTCGAGATCAATCAGGAATGGCAAGGACTGGTGTCCAATCTCGATACGCAGCTTGAACTGATGGCCCAGTATGGAATGACAGAGTCTGCCGGTGAAGTTGAGTTCAGAGCTGCGGAGGCCTACTTCCTCCTGTATCAGAAGACACACAGGCAAGACCACCTCGTCAGTTGTCTCCGTCATCTAGACCTCGCGAAGGCCATTGCCATGGAGGGCGGGTACCATGGAGACCTCTGCCGTCTGTCGCTCATGAAAGGGCTCGTTGCCGCGTACAGCGGTGCCTACGACAGGGCGAGAGCGCACTTAGAGGAAGCAGTGGGCCTCGCTCGAGACCATGGTCTTCAGTCGCTTGAGGAGCAGGCAAGAGCGCAGCTTGAGTCACTCGACAGCAAGAGGGGTACGGAGAGTACTAGACTCGAGTCTGTCGTCAGGGCCATGTTCAAGAGACTGTCCTTCGGAAAGAACGAACCGCCAAGTACACCAAAGCCAGCAGCCATCCATGCTCTGTGGATTGGCGATAGAAAGCAATCACTGAGCGTTTTCTTTACGAGTCGCGGTGAACAGTCCAAGACCCATCAAGCATACCTCAACGGTGTTGTTGATGCTTGGACCAGCCATGCAGACACCACATACATTGAGTCGTTCTCAGGCACAATGGGAGACGTGATCATTGAAGCCTCGCGTGATTGCATGGGCGTGATTGTCTGTGACAGAATGAACTATACTGCAGGTAGGACGCTCCAACGCATTCTGTCCGAACTTGACAGGTTTCCGCTCAGAGCGATTCCCGAGGAAGCTGCTGGCCGCGTTAAAATCTTGGTCTCCTCCAGCTTTGAGGGTCTGGAGGAAGTGAACGGGGGCTGATAGACTGTGCCTTTGCCCGGGCTCACTATCAGGTGCGCTGCTCCTACTTCATGGAGACTCTGGATTTAGTTGGCTTCTCCTTGAATGGACACCATGTCGAGCAAACACACTACTACCTTATCTTGGCAAATGTATGGTGGGATTCATGGCAGTCAAGGAGTTCGTGCTTGACGGAAGCAATATGGTGTCCGTCGATGGTTTCTATGATGAGGTACAACGAGTGCTGTGCCCCGACTTCAGCGGCTTTGGTCGGAATCTCGATGCATTGAATGATATCCTCAGAGGAGGATTCGGGACATTCGAATACGGCGATCAGATTCGGATTCGAATCGTGAATGTACACAAGATGAGGATGAACTTGGAAGCAAGCTTCTTCAGGCATGTGATGGAGGTACTGGAAGAGAGCGAGAATGTAGAGTTGTCACTGGAGTAGTCGCGTCGTAGGGACGCGCTGTTGATGTCAGTCATTCATACATGACTGTGCCAGAATCGTGGCGATGCAGAGACGAGACGGCACTCACGTCATGAGCGTCAGCAGTACACCTTCATCGCAATTACCCTGATAAACAGCAGAACCACCTTGGCAGGCGGTGTGCGGCGAGAATGGCCATCGTTGAGTCAAGTGCATATCAGACGCTACTGAAGAACACTACAGGGACACACAAGTGGATAGTTGTAAAGGCAGTCGCTCTCCTACCTGACGAGTGGGGTGCGCTCTTCGTAAGGTACTCCACCGAGCTGACAGAAGGAGCGAAGCTCCCAGATGATGTGTTCAAGGACTTTCAGAATCACTGCTTCCATCCTCCCTCATGGGGTGGAGCTCCGAGTGCGTGCAAGAGATACTGGGAGAAGCTTGTCGACTCTCTCTCTAAGGGGAGCTGGTCTGAGGCAGTGAGTTTTGCAGGTGTGGTCTCGCACTACTACTCTGATGTGCTCAATCCGACACACACCGGACAGGTGCCCAGAGAGCAGATTGTACACAAGTTCATCGAGTGGGGCGTGGGGTCGAAACTGAAGACCTACGGTCCTCGCATGACGGTCCGTACACCACTCGAAGTCGATGACATAGAACAACTGGTGAAACAGAGTGCGACCTTATCCCATCAGTACTACCGTATCTTCGTGGATGACTACGACATGGTGAGGGGTGAGCAGCACGGTTGGGGTGAGGGCTTCGATGAGGAGTCTCATCAGCTGAATATGTCTCTGCTCGAGCTGGCCATCAGAGGAACAGCAGGTCTGTGGATGAAGGCCATCCGGGCCGCAGGGGTTGAGCCGCCTCAAGTCAACATGACTGTAGTGTCGATTGTGCAAGCAATCAAGTCGCCTATTACGAGACTTGGCAAC
>JACAEL010000033.1 GCA_013388835.1 Candidatus Thorarchaeota archaeon
CCAGTTCCGGCAGCGGAAGACCGGCTAAGACCAGCGGCATGCCCGCACTCGGGAGCCAACCGTAGACACCGTAGAGCACCAGTGTAAGCGTGAACAGGCCGCCCACAGTCCGTCCTCTGAAGCGAATCACCATGGTCTCATTCAGCTGGACCCCCCAACAGAGAAGAAGGAGCCCAAGGCCACAGAATACGGACAAAGCCAATGCCCAATCGAGCGTCGGAGAGTACTGATTCGGGTATCCCAAAGTGAACTCGGCAATGCTGAGACCGACTGGCACTGTCGAGGCCACTATGATGATGACTTCAGTTCGGTCGGTGTGGTCGGCGACAAGTCCGCCCACCAAGACTGTTACTGCGCTCGCACCTGCGGCACAACCAAGCATCAGAAGCTGGTCCGGATTGCCGGGAAACAGCTCTCCTGACATTAGTCTGGTCACCGCAAGCAGAAAGCAACTCAGAACCGGAGCGGTGAGGACGTAGTAGACCGCTCTACGAAAGGGGAACTCTCGATACTCCAACATGGGCTTGGTCCTCGCGTGCACTGGGTTACCAGACCGAATCGCATATGAAGATTGTTCGAGTCAGAGGCAGAGTCTGTTGCATAATTGGTGTGATACCGGGGGAGAGAGAGGGAGTGTGGTGCGATGGCCGTTGAGGTGCCATGAACCTGACCTGTGATCAGGCCTATGACATGGCCATCAGACACCACTGCAGTGACCTGCCACTCCTTGAACCTCTCTGATGCGCTCCCACTGCCTGTCCACACCGTCGGCAGCATGACGGCCCACGTACTCGGTGCGGGTCACGATCGTCCTGCTCGTCCTGTTGACTCACCTGTTCCCACATGACCTATCGTCAGTCATGTGCCTCTCTCTGGACAGGCACCACGAACTGGTGTCGGTGCGGAGCATTTCTCGTCCACCGCACTACTCGGCTCTCAACAGGGCCACAGGCAGGTTTGACCAGAGGCTCCTTGCCCGCCTCGTCACACTCATGTAAGGAAGGACTGAGGCCGCCTCCACGAAGTGTGGCCATGCATTGACTCGACGGGCTTCTTTCTCCCACTCGACCAGTGGGAAGTGGAGGTCCGTCCGACTCGTAGAACACCTTGTCAGATGATTGATTCCACGGCCTCTGTGCCACTCTCGATTGATTGACACCGAGAGCATGCTGTTCCTCACTTCACTGGTGAGCGACAGACCGAGAGGTGATGCACTTCAACTAAGACCTCTCGTCGAGCCGATCAACAAGTGCGCTGGAGGCCATAATTAGCAACAGGCTCTGCTTTCCTATCAAGGGCCAACGTCGCCTGCATTGTGGAGAGAGGAGCACGACCCGTGGTGAAGCCAAAGCGCGGACATGTGGGGTCATGTGCCGGATGCAGGGAGCACGCACAGCCTGTCCGGTCGTACAGAGAGGACCCTGAGATGTGGATGCGAGAGAACGACTACGGGATGAGGAGCTTACTCGTGTCGGGCTACTCGGCATTGAAGAGGTGATGCGGTGGTGCACTCAGGTCGAGAGTCGACCGATTAATGACGGCCGGCAGAGGTGTTCTTGAAGGTCATCGCTTACAACGCACAGCGACTAGTCCATCTCTTCTGGGAGGACAGATGAATCATGCAAGATTCGCTTCTACTGCCTCTGTCTCATAGGTGATTTCGACCTGTCACATCAGGGCTGAAACTGGCGCATGGGGTGGTCTTGTGTGCCATGCTCATACGAATCAGACAGCGCCATGTCCCCTCTGTACACCCCGGATTTGACTTCTGCAACAGACTCGCACGTACGACATACCTTAAATTGACATATGGTCCGACTCGAAACGAGGAGAAAGTACGTTGCCGTCCAGACTGGGTGTTCAGGAGTTCATGGTCCTCACCTCAGGCGGCGTGCCGATATTCCATCATGCACTGACACCGAAACCAAAGCTGGACGACCTCCTCTCGGGATTCCTTACAGCCATAACGAGCTTTGCAACAGAGTTCGGTGAGAAGTCCGTACAACGACTGACCTTTGAGGGGTCTGAGATTCTCTATGAGGTCCCCGAACCGGGACATCTGTTCATCCTGCTTGTTGAGGTTGGGGCTCCATCGAGAGTGCTTTGGGCAATACTGAAGGACCTCAGCCGGAAGTTCCTTCAGACCTATCGAATGCAAATAGAGGCCGGCATCCAGATAGAAGAGAACTACCTCGGCTTTGCAGACGAGGTCAACCGTGCATTTCGGTACTACGAGAAGGTCTTCGTTATCACAGCGGGGCTGAGCCCATACTCCGTGCCATCCCTTAACAGAGATGCACTGAAGGTTGCCTCAGAGACTCGAGGACTACTTGACGAGTTTCACCGGGACTTTGGGAGCACTGGCAATCGTGTACTGGATGCTATAGATGGAACCTCGACGGTGTCCAAGATAAGTGAGAGACTCGGGCTGGAGATACAGGAGATCACGGAGATTGTGGAGTATCTTGCGGTCTGGGGTGTTGTGAGGCTGTCGAAGCTGTGTCCGATTCTCAAGGAGAAGGACGCGCGGTTTGATACATTCCTGGACCTCATCGGGCTCCCTCAGAAGGACTACCAGCTACTGGGCAGAGCAAGACCTCTATGCAATGGTCAGCGCCCAGTGGAAGAGATCAGCGAGAAGCTCGGTGTGACTGCTGAGAGACTGTACGCTGTGCTTCAGCAACTGGGTGATGGAGTCAAGTACAGGCTGACACCGATTGGCGGACTTGACGGTGAGACATAGTATAAGAGGAGACAGTCCCTCTTTGCAGTAGATTGCGGAAGGTCTGCGCCATGGTCAAGGAGATAGTGGTCCTGCGAGAGACAGGGATTCCCTTGTTCCACTACAGCGTAGACGGCACAAGAAAGCTGGACGAGATAGTCAGTGCATTCCTCTCGGCCATCGGCTCGCTGGTTGGGCAGACTGGAAACCAACAGATCAGAGAGATGACCTTTGCAGAGAGCAAGTTCGTATGGGAGTCTAAAGGAGACCTTCTCTTCATAGCTCTTGTGAGCCGAGAGGACAGTGCAGAGATCTACCGTGCCATACTGCACGACTTGTCCGAGCAGTTCGTCAGCATGTTCTACTCACAGCTCAGGATGGAAGACCCCGGTCACAAGGTGTTCCGGACTTTCACCGACACAGTGGAGATGACACTGCAGAAGTTCGATGGGATTCCCGGGCTCGCCCGAAGATACAGGACCGCCCTGCTGCCACTCGAAGAACTCCGCAGGCTCAAGATGGGTCTTGCAGAGGCGGAGGGTACAGACATGCTTCTTCGAGGCGCAGCCATAACAGAAGACGGATACATACTCGTCTCGAATCTGAGGTCGTACGAGCTGGAGGCCATTATCGACCTTAAGCCGACTCTTCCGGAGAGAGAACTGAACACAAACATGTGCCTGATGGTGGTCCATACCAGCCTGGACCCGGTCACCTCCTTCTTCGTAAGAAAGGTACCAAGGGTTGGTCTGTGCGCATTCGTAGTCAAGGCGGGCAGGACGAACGAGGAGTACATGGCAGCCACAGACCGGTTCGTACACCTGCTTGAAACAACAGACCTGGCGCATGCGAAGAAGGTGGAGCCAGCAGGCCAGACGGAGTCCACCGTGTTCTATGACTACGATGTTATCATACCACTGATGCCGGTGACTGAAGCGCTGGAGGTTGCAAGATCAGTCTTGTCTGCAGTGGACAAGAACGCCTACGCCAACGCTCTGGCTCTGTTGAACCAGATTGATGGCAAGAAGACCTTCCTTGAGATACTCGAACGCACAGGTATCAGACGAGACGCAGGCAGCGAAGCGCTTGCTCTCCTCATCGCTCGAGGAGTAGCGAAGGTGGCTCAGCTCTATCCGATGCTGGGAGAGCGCGACAGACGGTTTGCAGCATATCTAGAAGTCATAGGAATCCCTAAGAAGGACTTTGCAGTGGTGGACACCATATGGCAGTACTGCACTGGAGAACTCTCTCTCAGGGAGATCTCACAGAAGACTGGCATAGCAACATCAAGAGTACTCGAGGTGCTCAGAGAACTGGGCGCCAATGTGAAATGGGAGACAGACAGGTTCGTCACATACACAGGCACGACAAGGAGATAGACCAATGGCCGACAGCAAGATAGTAAGCATCCACTCGTTTCGCGGAGGAACCGGCAAGTCAAACATTGCTGCCAACCTAGCTGCCGTCGCTGCCTTGGAAGGAAAGAGGGTGGCTGTAATGGACACCGATGTGGCCTCTCCAGGTATTCACATCATATTTGGGCATGGCCGTACGAAGTTGAAGCACACCCTGAACGACTACCTCCGCGGCGAATGTGACATTACCGACACCTGCCTCGACATGACCAAGCAGTTCGACATCAAGCGGGGTCAGCTGTTTCTCATCCCCAGTTCGATGACTGCCACTGACATCACACGCATACTCAGAGAGGGGTACGAGGTCAGTGACCTCAAGAACGGCTTCACAGAGGTGGTCAGGGCAAAGAACCTCGACTACCTGATAATCGATACGCACCCCGGTCTCGATCGCGAGACGCTCTTGTCGATGGCCACCGCAGACTATCTGTTTGTCGTCGCTCGCATAGATGAGCAGGACCTGCTAGGTACTGCAGCAACACTGAGCGTTGCAGAGAAGCTGCAAGTGCCTGAGATACAGATAGTGGTGAACAAGAAACCCTCAATATACGAGGACAAGGACATCATCCAGCAGATTGAAACGAAGTTCAAGTGCAAGGTCGCAACAATCATTCCTCTGCTGCCTCTGCTCATAGAAGTGGGCAGTCGATACCTTGTGACGCTCAGACACCCTGAGAGCGAGTTCACCAGATGCATCAAGGACATCTTCAGAATCATGGAAGACAGGGGACAGTGAACTCGACATTGTGAGTGGAAGCATCAGTGGCTGCACAGCGAGTCGAGTCCCAGCTCTTCGAGGGTCTGTTGGGTGGGTCTGCCATCTGAGTCCCAGCCACGAAGCTCGTAGTATCGGTCCAGACTCGCCTCAAAGTCGGCTCTGTCAACAAAGGATGACATGCCTGCGCGGGGTCCGTTTACCTGTGGTTCCCACAGTCGGGGCGGCAGCGAGTCGTCAGTCCTGCTGATGCCCTCGCGTAGATTGAACATCCGTATCAGAGTATCAATCCTCCTGCCCACTGTCAGCACAGACTCATCCGTGTATGATTTGCCGGTTGCAGCATTGAGAAGACGAACCATCTGGGATAGAGTCAGAGGCAACCGGTAGGTAAAGTGGCAGACGATTAGGGAGTCCTTGAGTGTCTTCTCGTCCCGACTCCGAATCAGCGACTGGACAAGGGGAACTGCAGTCTCATCGGGGGGTGCGGCTGTTCCCGGCCACCCGCGGAGATGGCTGGCACCAACGTCCGCTGTCGCATATGAAAGGCCCATACATCTTCTTCCCCTCGGGTCCCACGCAGGTACCTCAAGCCCTTTGACGTGCACCGCGAACTGCTGACTCTCGGGTCCCAGCACAGACGCGGCTGACCCCACTCCTTCTGCCAGAAGGTCTCCAATCCCCTATCTGCGGGCTATCAGCAAGAGGAGTCTTTCTGCGCACCGTGAGTCTCCGAACTGAAGAGGGAATCCGATTCTCGTCTCATCGATAATGCCGCGCTCGAAGGCCTCCATGGCAAACCCGATTACGCTTCCAGCGCTGATCGTGTCCAGTCCCAGTTCATCACAGATGTAGTTGAGTCGCAACACGGCCTCCAAGTCAGAGATGGCCAGATTGCCGCCCAACAGTCCAAGGGTCTCATACTCCACAGTCGATTCCACTTCAGACTCTGAGCCGAACGGGTCTTGTATTCCGTACGAGTGCGTGCACTGCATGATGCAATGAGGGCACGACAGACGTCTTCCCCTGCCTCGCAGAGCGTAGCCTAGACCGACATCAAGCCCGCTGTGGTCCGGGAAGAACCCACTCGCAAAGTTCCTGTACGGAAACTGTCCAAGCTCGCTGGCAACCTCAACAAGGAATCCCGTGCCAAGCTCTTTGAATGCGGTCTCATGGGTCTTCCAAGTCTCAGCAACCTCACGTGACACCGCTCGCATCTCCTCAGGGTTTGCTGGCTCGAATGACCTTGAGCCCTTTGCGACTATGGCCTTCAGATTCTTGCTGCCCATCACAGCGCCAGACCCACCACGCCCCGTCTGATGGGCAAAGTCGCATGAACCACAGGCATACTTCACCTGCTTTTCTCCTGCAGGACCAATCACGTAGACTGATGCACCGGGTCCATGCTCCTGCAACAGCAGCCGAGTCGACTCAAAGACCCCTTTACCCCAGATGCCTCCAGCATCCTCAAGTCGAACTCCCTCGTCAGTCAACACAAGTATCACAGGCTTGTCTGACCTCCCTGTGACACAGAGAGCGTCATGGCCAGTCTTCTTGATCTCTCTTCCAAGGGCTCCTCCGCAATGTGTGTCCAAGAAGAGACCTGTCAGCGGAGACTTGGTGACCAAAGACCACCGGCCTACGCTAGGTCCTGGCAGAGCCTGAAGTGGTCCGCTCAAGAAGAACAGGGCATTTTGGGGCCCGAGGGGATAGGTGTGTGGCTCCAGACCCTTGTATGCAAGGTAAGCACCAAGGCCCTTGCCTCCGATGAAGTCGGTGAAGACCTCAGCTGGAATGACCTGAGAGGATGCTCTACCTGTGGTCAGGTCCACGCACATGATGCGTCCGTTTTGACATCCACTCGCCAGATTCTGCACCATCCTCGGCACACATGAACACAGATGGTCTTGACGACTGCACACATCAATATGACCATCATGGTACATAATTGCAGAGGAAGCGAGCCTGGGGACAGCAGAGCTGGAGTCCGTACACAAGGGCCAGCCGACGGCGGCAGGACTGAGAAAGGCAGTTCACGCCTCTTGCTGGTGTCGTGTACGCTGTCCTCCGACCAGACAACAATGCAGGTCTAACTCACATCGACCGCTGTTATGGTATCTATCTCAGCACCACGTAGGTTGCGAAGGAGAGCGAGTAGTATGTCGCGTACGACCCGTTCAGCAAAGTCGTTGAGCGGGATTGGATTCCCGTTGACAGTCAGTTTGAGCTGTGACACGATACATCGCACAAGAGAGAGCATACTCGTGCTTTTCTTCATGCTGGTCCATCAGACGGTCACGGCCCGGTTACTTCTGCCGATAGGCATTTATAGGCCCTGACTTTGACCGTCCCCGTCTGAAGACCATCCCAATGTGAGGATTAGTCCATGTCTGAAGCACTTTCGTCAATCAGGTCCGCTCTCACTGGCCAGGCGCCAGCAGGGCAGCCGGTCAAACCACTACACAGGCTCTCAGGACTCGGTGGAGTTCTGGGGATGATAGCCGCCCTTGTCGGGTTATTCACACTCGCGCTAGGAGTGATCCCAGTGGCAGGGTCTGTCATCGTGTTGCCGTTTCAGGGTGCTCAGTTGATTCCGATTCCCGTGGGGAGTGAACTGACCAACACACTTCCGTTCCAGATGAGCACAGTCTTTGTTGCTCTCCTGAGTGTCGGTCAGATGGTGCAGTTCAAGGGAGCCAGAAGTATATCTCGAAAGCTGGGCTCTTCTCTCCCATACGTTGGGATCCTGACTGCCCTCTTCGGACTGATAGTGACGTACAGAATAGCTTCAGCCTCCAGCATCAACTATGCTGCATCATCTCAGGTCATCGACTACGTAGCCTCTCTCTCTGTGTTCATGGCCATCTTCATCATCCTGTGGCAGATGAACTCTGCCGCATACGTTGACGCGAGTAAGTCTGTGGTGGGCGCAGTAGCCGGTATGGGCAATGCACTATTCTTCCCACTGCTCGCTATCGGGCACGTCGGATCCCTCTTCTCCCTCATCGTGCCGCTGGCATACATTGCGCTCTTGGTCGGACAACTGTGTGTCACTCTCTACTGGTGGGCTCCAGAGAGTCACATCAGGGAGTATGCAAGAAGCACACCCGCTGCGAAGATGACATTTGGACTGTTTGGTTTTGTTCTCTTCCTGATTGGTCTGGTACCACTAACAATGGGTCCGCTCACACCAATGGGTGGTACTGAAGTATGGATGCCATGGAGCACATACCAAGCGGTTCAGGCCACGATTGTTGTCCATGCAACTTTTGCAACACCTCCGTGGGCTGTAACAGGGTTCCTCGCCGTATTCCTCTTCTGGGCCATGCTGGGCCCCAGACTTGGTGCCAAAGAACTGAAGTCGAGTCACATCAGGGCAGATGTGTTCAGTGGCGGGCCCAAGTACTTCATCATGGTAATGGTCCTCTTTGCAACTATCGCATCCGTATCATGCAGCAGTCTCCTGATCAATGACGCAGAAGCGCTTGCCGTTTTCCTTACAATTTGCCCGGCAGCTGCATTGTTCATCACGAGTACACTCTACCTCAGCAACAATGATGTGGTCAGCGGACTCCCGCTACTGGTCACATCGGTGTTTCTCCTCGTGCTTCCATACTCGGTCGCAGTGTTCATACTCACATCATGGGTACTCTGCATCCTGACGCAGTTCTTCTTGGCGATTGAAATCAAGATTCGCGGGCACACGGTGTTCTCACAGACCTTCCTGACCCTTGTCGTCACTCTGGTCGCCTCCGCGATGTTCATCCTCTTCATTATCGGGGCGTTCGGCAGTGGTCCATCAGCAATCTGGCCAGTGAACAGATGGTTCAACATCCAGCTACTACCCGGCATAGAATCAAGTGTGCAGGCACCCACGGTCTTTGCCATCGTGCTTCTCTCGCTGATAGCAAGAAACGTGGTGATCTCAGGCTATGCCTATGGGCGCTCATACCGTGGAGGCTCATCAGCGATAGGGTTCATGACGATGATCTTCGCACTGATGATAGTGCTAATTGCAGGCAACTTTGACATCACTCATGAAGCACTCACCGCTGCGGCCGTCATCTTTGCCCTCTACGCAATCGGATTCGTACTGGTGCTCTCCTTGAACCTCAACATTGGAGGGACTATTCTCAGACAGGGACATGAGTTTGAGGGGAACTTCGTACGAGTCGGCGTCGCAGTAGGACTTGTACTCGGCATCATCAGTGCCCTTGTTGCACTCACATCATTCGCAGTCTTCCCAATCCCTCCTGAGAACGTGTCGCTCGTCCTGACCCTGCTGACCACTCTCATCGTGGGTCTTGAGATTGTCCAGATGATTGGCTGGCTCTCTGCCGGCATTCGCCTTGGGTTCCTCAAGGGCGGGTTCAGGTTTGGCAGGCCCTCGGTCGCTGAGTAGGAATCTGGACCTGTGCAGGTGGCGTCCTTGGTTGATGGCGTGGCGAGAGTCGCCAAGGACGCTACCACTGCATGTCTATTAATACATGGCTTCTGTGCCTACTCTGACGAGATGGGGACTCTTGGAGAGTACCTACGTGATAACGGAGTGTCCTCCTTTGCCTTGAACCGCCCCGGACATAGTACGAGTCCAGAGGACCTGCAGTCTGTAAGACACGAGGACTGGACATCGGCGGTCTCTGACGGACTGGAGTTGGTGAAGTCATGGGGCAGCAGGAATGTCTTGGTTGTCGGTTTTTCACTGGGCGGCGCATTGGCCCTACAGTGCGCATCTCGTGATAACACACTTGCTGGCTGCGTCGTCATCTCTCCCGCCCTGTGGGTAGGCGGACCTCTGGCCAATGCCGTTCCGCTCCTCAAACACATAGTGAGGTGGAGGAATGTGGACACGGAAGCCATAGACAGGACGTATGGCTACGACGTCCAAAGAACCAAGTACGGCCGCGAGCCCATGGCGGCCACTGATCAGGTCCTCAGATTGGCGGCCCACATCAGGACCTTTCTGCCAACAGTGACCGTTCATTCTTGGTTGGACAGAGTCTGACACAGGAGTCTTGTCACTCCCAGGA
>JACAEL010000034.1 GCA_013388835.1 Candidatus Thorarchaeota archaeon
GGCCTTCTCCGCCCTCAGCTCGTCCCTGCGATGAATCAGATAGACCTTCTGACACAGCTCCGAGAGATAGAGTGCCTCAGTGACCGCGGTGTTGCCACCACCCACGACAGCAACAGTCTTGTTCCGAAACAGAGGACCGTCGCAAGTCGCGCAGTACGACACGCCCCTGCCGGTGAGCAGGTCTTCGCCGGGGACTTCCAGCTTGCGATGTCCACCGCCCGTCGCAATCACAATTGCTTTTGCTTGATAGGCTCCTCGTCTTGTCTCGAGTATGAAGTGCCCATCCTCAGCACGCTTCTGGATTCTCTTGACCTCGGTGATCTCCCGTATGGCGGCTCCACATTTCTTAACCTGCGATTTCATCTTCTCGGCAAGATCAAGGCCTCCAATCCATTCAAAGCCGGGGTAGTTCTCGATTCCGGGGCTCGTCGCCTGTGCACCACCAAGGACTCGGGCTTCGAGTAGGAGTGTCTTCAGTCCGTATCTTGCTCCGTAGATAGCCGCAGTCATTCCTGCTGGTCCTCCGCCAATCACCACAAGATCCCAGTCAAGGTCCTCAGTCATGATTCTTGTCACCGCTGGACAGCCACAGAACTCCCTGCGAAGCGCTTAATCATCTTTTCCTGTGAGTTGTCGAAGGTCTTGCGGACTGAGACCCGTCCCTGTGTAGAGCCTGTATCTCTTGACAGGACGGATGAGATCAGAGACTCTGGAGAAGGTGACCTCCCGCGTGCTGTGGCCCTCCCTTGTGTACAAGTCGGCTGCAGCTCTCACCTTGGCGGCCGAGTAGTGAAAGAGCTGACCTGGGCCGACAGACAGCACCATGTCCACTGAGGATAGACCACTCCATGGCCAGACTGAATCGTTGAAGGACTCTACGACAATGGTGTCAGCGCGTTTCTCAAGGAACGCAAAGCACTCGCTCACGCACTCCTCAAGATGTACCTGCTCGAATCCAAGACAGTCGTCAAGTGATTCCACGCTCACTCTGGCGGCATCTCCCACAAGTTGAGCGACCTCTCTCTCGGAGATGAGCACCAGACCTTCCCTGACGAGTCTCTCTGCGACCAAGACCGTGTCTTCATGTCCCATCGTTCGGGGACGAGTGAAACGCTGCATCACAAGGTGCGACTCCCACCCAGCTAACCCAAGGGTTGTCACAGGGGCTCGAGTCCTGTCGTCAAGCACCGCGGGGCAAAAGAGACTGTGAACGGGATTCCGGAGCTGGACGGGGACACCAGAGGGGAGAAGCTCAACTAGCCTCCTGAGATCGAAGGAATAGAGAAGGCCTTCATCGACACACTTGGCCGTGTGTTCACTTCGATACCAGTAGTTGTGACCGCTTGTCGGCTTGAAGTACTCAGTTCTCACGCCCGAGTCCACGAATCCCTGAACAAGCTGTCGCGCTAGTGAAGTCTTCCCTGAGTCAAAGGGCAAGATGCCAGTGATCAGGATACGAGTTGCCAAGGAGGGGGCGCTCCATTCAAAAAGAAGTTAGAAGGAGCCCAGAGGGCTCCTTGTGTAGTGCTCTAAGGGTTACATCATGCCGCCCATGCCGCCCATGCCGCCCATGCCGCCTGGACCACCAGGACCACCTTCTCCGCCAGGTGGAGTTGGCGAGGATGCCTTCGCGGCGATGACATCGTCGATTCGGAGCAGCATCTGGGCCGCTTCAGCCGCAGACCGAATGGCCTGGTGCTTCACTCTCGACGGCTCGACTACGCCGGCTCGAAGCATGTCAACGACCTTTCCCTCGTAGACATCAACGCCATACCAGAGTCCAGTCTCCTTCGCATGCTCCTTGTTCATTGCAGTCATGATGTCAATCGGATCGTGACCACCGTTCTCAGCGAGTGTCTTGGGTACGATCCGAAGAGCCTCTGCAAATGCCTCTATTGCAAGCATCTCACGACCGCCTACGGTGCTGGCATACTGGTCAAGACGCCTTGCAAGCTCGGCCTCGATGGACCCACCGCCTGCAACGTAAGTGCCGTCCTCAACTACGTTCCTCACAACGCATAGTGCATCGTGAAGTGCACGCTCAGCCTCGTCGACCACGTGCTCGGTACCTCCACGGATGACAATTGAAACGGCCTTCGGGTCCTTGCACTCTCTGACGTATACAAGCTTGTCTTCGCCAATCTTGACTTCCTCAACAAGCCCTGCTTGACCCAAGTAGTCTGCTGTCAGTTCGTCGAGGCTGCTAGCGACCTTGCCGCCAGTCGCTCTCGCGAGCTTGTCCAGCGTGCTCTTCTTGGCCCTTCGGACAGCAACAATGCCAGCCTTTGCAAGATAGTGCTGTGCCACATCGTCAATGCCCTTCTGGCAGATGACGACATTCGCACCGGAAGCAGCTATCTTGTCGACCATCGCCTTGAGCATCTGTTCCTCTTGGTCAAGGAACGCCTGAATCTGCTCCGGTCGGTCAATCTTTATCTCGGCGTCGAACTCGGTCTTCTCAACCTCGATTGCCGCATTGATGAGCGCAATCTTTGCACCTTGAACTCGCCTCGGCATTGATGCGTGCACGATTTCCTTGTCAACTACCATGCCGCGGATCAGTTCGCTCTCACTCAGGCTCTTACCCTGCTTCTTGATGACCTCAATCATTTCGATGTCGGCCTTTGTCTTTCCACCAACCTCTTCAACTACCTGGAGGATGGCGTCCACAGCCATCTGAGCAAAGTGATCCTTGGCAGCAAGGATCGACTTTGAGTTCATCGAAGTGAGGGCAATTGACAACAGTGTCTTCTTGTCAGCGCTAGTCGTCTTCAGCGACAGCTCTCTGAGGACACGGGTTGCCTCTTCGGACGCCCTCTGGTATCCACTGACTACGATGGTTGGATGAATCTTCTTGTCCAGGAGCTCCTGAGCTCGCTTGAGGAGTTCTCCAGCAATGACCACTGAAGTAGTAGTTCCATCGCCGGTCTCCTGGTCCTGGCTCTTGGCTACCTCAACAAGCATCTTGGCTGCCGGGTGCTGAACATCGATCTCCTTCAGAATCGAGGCACCATCGTTCGTGATTGTGACATCGCCAAGCGAGTCTACAAGCATCTTGTCCATGCCGCGAGGCCCTAGAGTGGACTTCACCGCATCGGCAATCACAATTCCAGCCATGATGTTGTTGGACTGCGCGGACTTGCCGCGGGTTCTTGATGTACCCTCCTTGAGTATCAGGACGGGTGTTCCAGACAACTGTGCCATGTTGATTATCCCCTTTGTGACTCTTGGACTACCTGCCTTCTCAGGTCGGAGTAGTCCCTTCAGAGACTCACAAAACTGTGCATGGACTTCGGGTGTCTGCATAAAAAGCTTGCCTTTGGTGTGACGTGGTTGTCAACCTTCGTTTGACGTCCACGCCCTATTGCTGAAAAAGGATAATACGATTGTTGAATCCCCTAGCCCAGAGCCAGAAGGACCAAATCAGGGAGGTCGCTGATATCCCTCGACGACTCACATACATCACATGCTACGGGCAACGTGGGGCCTCATGCGTGACAGAGACTGACACGCTGGTGGACCTCAGTGGGGAGGAGATCGGGAGTATAGACCTCAGTCCTCTCTCATCCTGCACCCAACTCCTAGAGCTCGACATCTCCAGAAACAGCCTGAAGAACATAGATCTCAGTGCTCTCTCATCCTGCTCCCGACTACAGAGGCTCTACCTCTCCTATAACAGTCTGAAGAGCATAGACCTCAGTCCTCTCTCATCCTGCACACAACTTCTAGAGCTCTACCTCTCCTACAACAGCCTGAGGAGTATAGACCTCAGTCCTCTTTCGTCCTGCACCCAACTCAGAAGGCTCGCTGTGGATGATAGTGCTCGCATCGTCGCAACAGGTTCGTGAGGTCAGCTCTGCAGTCAGTTCTGGGCCGACTGCTCAGGGGGAGCGGGCAGATGCACTGGAGCTGGTGTGCGGTGAGAAGGCGTGCCTCTCACAAGTCGCTCCTGAGTTCTGCAACAGACGCCTTTGGCGTCGGTGATCACTGAGCCACGCTGTAACCGCAACGGGGGCACCTCTTCTGGCCTGGCTTCAGTTCCGTCTCGCAGACCGGACAGACAACGGGTAACGGAGTGGCAACGACATTCAGGGGCCGGCCTTTGCTGCGGAGGTTCTGAAGACCGAGGTTGTCCGCATAGAGCTCGGTGTATCCGCATGACGCGCACGTAAACGACTCAAGTGTCGCTGTTAACACACCGGGAAGGTCTACACGTAGACTGCATTCACAGAGTACTCCATGAGGACCGCGAATGTCGGTGCCTCTGCACTTGGGACAGATACCACTCACTCGCATGAAACACTACCGTGGATGAACTGCTAGCCAAGCAACAAAAACATTTAGACTCGAATCGCCGGGAGCCAGCAGTCCCCACTTCATGAGAGACGTGGGCAGTATCAGGACATCGCCTGGAGCCTGCTAACGTATACCTTCCGAAGTGTTATGAGCAACCGATGGGATACTTCTGCAGCTATTAGGAAGAGATACAATTGAAGAAGGCCATGAGAAAGGAAAGAGACGCCCTAGGTGAAGTCGAGGTACCGGCAGAGGCCTACTGGGGTGTCAACACCCAGAGAGCGATAAGGAGTTTCAGGATAAGTGGGTCTACTCTGCCAGAGGAGTTCATCTTGGCCCTCGCCATGGTGAAGAAGGCATGTCTGCTGGCAAATGCGAGCAGTGGGGCGATTGACAAGCAGCTTGCCGATGCGGTGTTGAAGGCAGTCGACGAGATCCTCGTGGAGAGAAAGCATCTCGACCAGTTTCCGGTCGACGTCTATCAGGCGGGGTCGGGCACCCAGACCAACATGAACATGAATGAGGTTCTTGCCAACAGAGCCAATGAGATACTGGGTCATCCGAGAGGGCAGAAGGCACCCGTTCATCCAAATGACCATGTGAACATGGGTCAGTCTTCAAACGATGTCATACCCACAGCAATGCACCTGGCAGTGCTGGAGATGCTCAACACGGACCTCTTCCCTGCCCTTGAGAGACTGATGCAGGTGTTGGACTCCAAGGTGAAGGAGTTCAGAGGGGTGGTGAAGATCGGTCGCACTCATCTTCAGGATGCAGTGCCAATTCCGCTGTCGACCGAGTTCTCAGTCTACCGCAGCCAAGTCATGTCGAGCCTGAGCCAACTGCAGGAGGACAGAGAGGACCTCTCGGTGGTGCCTATAGGCGGAACAGCTGTAGGCACAGGGATTAACGCACGAGAGGGGTTCGCTGCGGATGTTGTGTACCACCTATCCAAGCTTACCAGGATGCCCATCAGGTCCAGTCCGGTCAAGGCAGAAGGCATTGCATCGCATGCGGCAATTGTGAGACTCAGTGCTAGCCTCAGAACACTTGCCCTTGCATGCATGAAGATGGCCAATGACATAAGATGGATGGCCAGCGGCCCACGAGCAGGGCTTGGAGAACTGATATTGCCAGCAAATGAACCGGGGTCATCTATCATGCCCGGGAAGGTAAACCCGACTCAGTCTGAGTCACTGATTCAAGTCTGCCTGAGGGTAATCGGTAACGATGAGACCATTGCGCTCGCGGAGGGATTCGGCAGTGTGCTCGACCTGAACGTCACAAAGCCGCTGATGGCATCAGTCATACTCGAGTCCATCAGATTGATGTCCAGTGGCATAGAGTCGTTCGTGACCCATTGCCTCGAAGGCATCAGGCCGAATACGGACCGGATTAGCAGACAGCTGCAAGAGGGCCTAATGGTTGTCACGAGACTGGCTCCGCTGATAGGCTACGACCGAGCAGCTGAAGTTGCAAGGGCAGCACAGGAGTCAGGCCGAAGTATCAAACAGACAGTCATGGAGATGGGCATAATGATAGATCAAGACCTCGATGAGCTTCTCGACCCGTCGAAGATGGTGTAGAGTGCGAATAGTACAGCCACAAAACGGACATATATGAAGAGAGGTCGGATAAGAGCATCTCTGTCTTTCGCTCTGGGAGTGCGAGGTTCATGACCCTAAGACACGAAGTGGTGATTGTCGGAGCCGGACTGGCCGGTCTCAGAACAGCCATCGAACTGGCCGAGAACTGTGACACTGCCGTCCTGTCAAAGGTTCATCCGCTGCGCTCTCACTCGGTGGCTGCTCAGGGCGGCGTGAACGCGGCTCTCAGTGAGAGCGACTCCTGGCAGGATCACGCCTTCGACACTGTGAAGGGCTCTGACTACCTTGCCGACCAAGACGTCGTGGAGATTCTGGCCAAGCTGGCTCCGATGGCAGTCATCGAGAACGAGAGGTGGGGTACTGCGTTCTCCAGGACAGAAGACGGCAGAATCGCACAGAGACCATTTGGAGGCGCGATGTATCCTCGGACATGCTACGCGGCGGACAGGACTGGTCACAATCTCCTGCATACCACGTTTGAGCAGGCACTCCGACTGGGGGTCAAGTTCTATAACGAGTGGTTCGCGACATCCATTGTGAGGGGTCCAGACAGAGTCCGGGGGCTGACGGCGTTGAACATTGCCACAGGAGAGGTCCACGGCATCTCAGCAAAGGCAGTGGTGATAGCAACCGGGGGCTTCGGACGTATCTATGGCAACTCCACCAACGCTCTGATAAACACGGGCGACGGGTGTGCCCTTGCTCTCAGGGCGGGAGTGGGACTGAAGGACATGGAGTTTGTTCAGTTCCACCCCACCACGCTATTCGGTTCGAACATACTCATCACCGAGGGTGCACGCGGCGAGGGAGGGCTGCTGTTCAACAGGGATGGAGAACGGTTCATGAGCAGGTATGCTCCAGAGAAGATGGAGCTGGCACCCAGGGACATCGTGGCCAGAGCCATCCGCAGGGAGATTGACGAGGGGAGAGGCTTTGAAGGAGGTTATGTCCACTTGGACCTGCGTCATCTCGGTCGCGACAGAATACTGGAGCGACTGCCCGGCATCAGGGAGATCTGCATGGAGTTTGCAGGGGTGGACCCGATAGAGGAGCCAATACCTGTTGTGCCCGGACAGCACTACTCGATGGGCGGCATCGACTGCAACAAGAACGGTGAGACCTCTCTCCCGGGTCTATACGCAGTGGGGGAGGCAGCTTGCATGAGTCTTCATGGTGCTAACCGCCTAGGGGGCAACTCACTGGTCGAGACTCTTGTCTTCGGTCGTGTCGTAGGCAAGGCTGTACTGGACTACATCAAGCGGACAGGAGACCCGGCCGATCAGGACATGGAAGAAGAGGCTTTCAGAGTAAGACACGAGCTCCAAGCCATGCTCATGAGCGGGACGGACTATCTTCCTGCTGCAATCAGAGAGGAACTGAACAGAACAATGGACACGAACGTGGGTGTCTTCAGAAGCAGAGAGTCCCTCGAAAAGGCGTTGACAAGGGTGAGGGACCTCAGACAGCAGTTCAAGAAGATTGACTTGGGCCGAAGTGACAAGAGATACAATTACGCAATGGTCAGAGCGCTAGAACTGCAGAACATGCTGGACCTTGCAGAGCCAATCATCATGGGAGCTCTGGCAAGAGAGGAGAGCCGAGGAGCCCACTGGCGAGTTGACTACCCCAGACGTGACGACTCGAGGTTTCTCAAGCACACTGTCGTAACACTCGCGAGAGATGGGCTGAAGCTACACTATGCCGATGTCCATCTGGGTATGTTTGAAGTCAAGGAGAGGACCTACTGATGCTGTTCCGAGTAGCTAGAAGTAGAGATGGTGGCAACATCACCCATTTCGACTTGTACAAGGTTGAGGTCACACGCGGCATGACTGTGCTCGATGCTCTCTTCCAGATCCAGGACAAGATGGACCCCTCCCTCGCGTTCAGGTACTCGTGCCGAGGTGCAGTATGCGGCAGCTGTGCGCTGCTTGTGAACAAGGAGCCTAGGCTTGCATGCAGGACTCAAGTCAGTGCGCTGCCGGCCGCAAGCCTGAAGCTCAAACAGTTCACAGCTCTGGAGTATCGTCCGAGAGGATGGAGACCCGACAAGGAGGTACTCATCGAACCACTTCCCAATCTTCCTGTGATGAAAGACCTGGTGGTCGATATGTCGAGGTTCTACAGCGCACTGGAAGAGCTGATGCTGTGGACAGAGCCCACAGAGGGAGAAGGACCCCGAGAGCAGAGCCCTGCTGACAGACAGAGGATTGACAGATATGTGAACTGCATAATGTGTGCCATCTGCTATGGCTCCTGTCCTGTGAATGCGGAGAGGCCGGACTACGTGGGACCTGCAGCTCTCGCAAAGGCATGGAGGTTCTATGAGGACTCAAGACTGACTGAGAGAGGGAGGTATCTGACGGCGGCCTCTGCAGCAAACGGGACACCACTCTGCAACCTTGTAATGAACTGCGTCAGAGCATGTCCCAAGGGAGTAGCACCGGGCGGGGCCATAAGAAGACTCAAAGAGCAGGGTACCTCACCGTGAACGAAGCGCGATGGGAGTCACAGAAGGTCATCTGGTTGGTCGCACAGAGTCGACCTGACTGTATGACGAGAGGTCATCCCTAGTATCATCCGACTGGGATCGTTCGTTGATTCGTTCAAGTGCGTATTCGCATCTTGCAAACTCGCGCAGGCGTCGTACTGTCAGCTCAATTGCGGTCTCGGATATGTCGCAGGCAATCCAGCGTCGATGCAGTCGTTCTGCCACAACAGCAGTGGTTCCCGAGCCGCAGAAGAAGTCTGCTACCAAGTCCCCCTCGTCCGTGGCGCACGAAATCATCCTTGACAGGAGCGGCTCGGGCTTCTGAGTGACAAAGCCAAGGTACTCGGATGAAGAGCCCTGTAACGGAGGGATATCCATCCAGAGGTCTGAGACGGGTACGCCATCACTATCAGACAGGTACTGTTTCTTCGAGTATCTCCCATTACGGCTTCGATAGATCAGCCCTTCATCCGCCCATCTGTCCAGCGTCTGTGCACTGTAGAGATACGGTGCAGTACGACCTCTCCATTCGAACTGCCTGCGGTCCTGAGACCTCTGAATGCCCTGCGCCTCAATCTCAATGAGTCTGAAGAGACCTCGTTCATCCCTGTATGAGTAGGGGACAAGGGAGCGTTCGTCATGGTCTCTGAAGACAGGTCTCAGAACGAACTTGCGTCGGTCTCTTGCGTAGAGGAGTATGACATCGTGTTGGCTTCCAAAGGCGTTGCTTTGACCCTTAGGGCTGTTCGTTCGCTTCCAGATGATCTCGTTGACAAAACAGCCATAACCAAAGGTCTCGTCAAGCAGGACTTTCATGTAGTGGCAGATGTGCCAGTCAAGGTGCACCCAGATGCATCCGTCGGGACGAAGTAGACTGCGCATCATCAAGAGACGAGGTCGAAAGTAGTCGAGGTAGCCCTGAAGGCCACCAGTCCACTTGTCGCTGTAAGTACGAATGTCTTCAAGAGACGGCGCGGCTGTCTGACTGCCGCTCCCCTTCTTCTTGAGTGTGTAGTCGGTTCCGGAGAAGAAGGGAGGGTCTATGTATATCATTCGCAGGCTCTGACAAAGCCGGTCCTCCAACGCTCTCATCACGTCTAGGCAGTCGCCCTGCACCAACAGACTTCGCCGGGGCTCCATGAAACACACTGGGCGTCGGCAACGCTTAAGACTTGTTCCATGTTCAGCCCAGCCTCCCGGACCCACGCTCCGACAGCCGCTGCATGAAGCAGAGATACTGTTCGTCTGCTGCGGCTGCCAGCCAAGAAGATGGCGCCAGACGCATCATGTACCGCGCTCGCATAGCGTGCACCGAACAAACCTAGACTGATGGAACACACTCTCAGCCGAGTCAGATGGGCGACCCCACTGCCGTCTCCATTGAGTAGCCTGACCTCTGGCCCAACTCTGCATGAGAGTCCATGGTGTGAGAGTAGAGAGGTGGGGGGCAGTCCTCTGAAGCAGAGCGGCGAGGAGTCAACATCCCCCTCGTGCGGAACACGAATCATCGGCCGATCACATTGCGCGCTCGTATCGCGCAGTTCACCACTACTGATATTAGACGGCTTGCGAATGACCGGGATTGCTGGAGAGGCGCATCAATGACCAAACGATTCAAGTCTCCAATGGTGGCTATTATCCTATCTTTCATGCTTCTACCCACAGCCGTGGCAGGGCTCCTGATGTGGGACCCGATGTCTAGCCAGCAGGTCTCAGTGACTGTTGGTGTTGGTCTCGTGGGAGGAGATCTGGCACCGGCAGTCAGGACGTCTCTGAGAATCGATCGTTCGTCGCTTGACGTGACTGAGTTCGCAAGCATAGCTCTTGCTCTGGCGTCTTCATCAACAGATATGCTGGTGATCATAGACACGCCAATTGCGCTTTCGGACTTGCCGGCTCTTCAGGCATTCCTAGTGGCAGGCAAGGGAGTGATGATTCTCCTCGGACCAAACATGACTGCAGACCCCACCGGACTTGTGGAACTCGGAGTGACCAGCTCCAGCGCGCTGACTGCAAGTCCAGATGGGGTTAGCGTTGTCACACGTCCAATGCAGACAGGCCATCCGCTTGTTGGCTTTGACTGGACCTCTGCACCCCCAGTGGAAAAGATGACCGCTCTCCCCGCCCTGAATTCAACCACCATCACGGTTTTGGCAAACGACACAGGATTTGGTACTGGCGGCGCACCTCTCCTTGTGGACAAGCAATACGGTCTGGGCCACATAATGGTGTACACACCATGGCTCACTACTGATGGACCGACGGACGCGGCACAGAGAAACTATGAACTCATACTCTGGCCCTACTTCAACTACTTCCTCTATGTCTCAAGCTTCTATCTGGCAGGCGAGACCCCCAACACGTACGCAGAGTGGGTCTACGCGCCAGTCCCTCATCTTGAACAACAGACAGTCATTGGCATAATAGTCGGTGTCATTGGGGCAGTCACTGCATACTCCTTCGTGTCCATGAGAAGAAAGTCGCGCAGGGAGACTGAAGTCCTCACAGAGATTGAACGTGCTGAGCTGCTTGTGAAGGTGGAGGAGAAGATATCCGACTGGGAGGAGATTGGTATGCACCGTCAGCTTGGCGGTTTCCTGATACAGCTCTTCCTGACCCTGCTTCTGGTCATCCCAAGGACCGTAATGGCCATCATGATCTACCCGAGGTTCATCATGCCGTTCCCTCAAGCGGCAGGCTGGTTCTCATTCAGCGTGAACCTCTTCCTGGGTCTCTGGACTCTGTTTGACCTGGGCACCAGTGTCGCCCTTGCAAAGTACTTTGCAGAGTACAGAGTATCGAAGCCTGAAGAGGCCGTGAAGTACGCTCAGATCTTTGTCTGGTTCCAGTGCATCACTGGTGTCGTTCAGATCACCATTGTAGCCTTCTTGGGGTCTATCATCTTCCCGCACACCTATCTGGCTCATCTCTCATATGTCTTCATAGCACACTCGCTGTTTCAGTTCCCAGGATTCACCCTGCTGCTCGTCCACGTATTCCGTGGGATGAATCGGATTGACTACCATCAGGTCCTCACGGTACTCAAGTACATCGTCTTTGACACTCTGGGACCATACACGCTTATCATTCTCTTCAGGTGGTGGGGCTCTCAGAACCCCATCTTCGGGGAGGCATTAGGCGGGGCTATCGGCCAGGCCATTGGGTCGTACGTCTCGGAGTGGTTCGTCTTCGCTCTGTCGCTATTCCTCTTCAGAGGACTCGGTTTCAAGATCAGCACTCTGTTCCGTGTCGACTTTGGCCGAGAGCAGATGAAGAGGGCACTGAAGTTCGGCACGAAGTGGACAGTCGGAGCGGCCACTGTGCCAGTCGTGTGGTTCTACCAGATGCTGCTCATCAGTACCAATCTCCTCAACTGGTCTGCACTGCAGGGGCAGTACCAGCTCGCGTGGGACCTGGCCATAATGGTGAGTGTCGTCGGTCTCTTCATGGAGAGTATGCTGGGTGGTATCTCCGAGGCATACTCGCACGCAAAGAAGAAGCTCACGCAGCTCTACACCGCGCAGGGACTGAAGTACGGCGCATTCTTCGTGTTCTGGCTCATATCGTCACTTGCAGCAGTTGGAGCTCGCGCCATCCTAGGAGCGGCAGGGACTGAGTGGGCCTATGCGGCACATCTACTTCAGTTCTTCCTAATATTCCAAGTCCTCGGGTTCTGGTCATGGCTTGGAGACTGGATGTTCGCAGGAGCAGACAGGACCGGGCTTGCTGCTGCCGTCTGGGTGCTTGAACAGTCAATCAGAGCAGTCGCAATGACCATGTTCGTGGTCTACGAGCCGGTGGTGTTCGGAATCTACCTTGGTGGTATGCCAGGAATCATCGTGGGATACTGCGTTGGGCTGTTCATCAAGGACATAGCGGCTTGGGTCCTGATCAGACGAACCATATCGGCTCCCAAACTCTACACCTGGCAAAGCTATGTCGGGCCTGCACTCGCTGGAGTGGTCAACTACATCGTGCTCGAGGCCATCGCGAGAGCGATATGGACACCGGACATCTTGCTCTCTGCCGCGCTGTTCTTCCTAGGAACACTCCCGTCGCTCTACATCTTCGCATTCGTCAGCGGGTTGACCGGCACATGGGACACTCGCACGCTGGAGGAGTTCAAGCGAGCTTCGAATATGGTGAAGATGCGAGGCATAGGGTGGCTGTCGCGCAGATTCTATGGCGCTGTCGCTCTAGGCACAAGGATATCGCCGCTGCACAACAGGTTCCCAATTGACATCTACGACGAAGCCATGTCAGAGGCAAGAGAGCTGACAATGGAGAAGAAACAACTCAGACTCTAGTCCATGATGCGGGGCTCCTCAAGACGCAGGGGAGCCCTGCACAAAGTCCTAGCACCGAAACAAGAAGGAGTGTACAGAGGACCTGTAGTGTGTGCTACATCTCCATGTCCATGGGCTCTTCGGCTCCAGATGCCGCATACGCCTCGCGGACCTTTGCAATCTTGATGAGCTGGACCAAGTAACCAGCCAGCCGGTTGCGCACCGCCTTGCTGGTCACATCTGTGTACTGTTGGACCAGTCTCTTGTTGGTCTCAAAGTCCGTTGTGAACTCATCTGGATAGTTCTGCAGCAAGACTTTGGCCGCATTCTTTACATAACCTGGTCGTATCCTGCCCAAATGCCTGTCACCATAACGAGTGCTGCTCGGCAGTCGCCCTGGCGACGTTTATAAAGCCTGTGGTGTCGACTCCGGACTTGTAGCGGTGTGAGTGGTCGTCGTGTACTACAAGAGACTTGCTGAATCCTACGCAGAGATAGAGTCGATTTCGGGACTGCATGAAAAGATACGAATCTTCTCGCAAGTGCTTAAGGAGGCCAATCCCTCTGAAGTGGGACAGATTGTCGCACTGACGCTGGGAAAACTGCACCCAGACTGGAGAGAACAGCCAGAGATTGGAGTCGCAGAGCGGATAGCCATTCAGGTTGTGGCTGCAGCGGCATCGGTCCCGGAGAGCAGAGTACTCCAGGTCTTGACCAAGACTGGGGACATAGGACTCACTGCGGAAGAGCTGTTAGGCCAAAGCGCTCAGGGCACGCTGATGAGTGAGGACCCAACGGTGTCACATGTATACTCGGCCCTAGAACACGTCTCACAGGCATTAGGTCAGAAGAGCGCAAAGGAGAAAGTGACGAGGCTTGTGGGCCTGCTGACTGACCTGAGCCCAACAGAAGCAAGATATGTAATCAGGACGATTACCGGCGACCTCAGACTAGGACTTGGCCACATGAGCATAATCGACGCACTGGCATCCGCATTTGCTGACGGCAAGTCATCAAGAGATGAGATAGAGAGAGCATTCAACGTCTGCAGTGACTTGGCAGAGGTGGCGAGACTACTTGCAGAGAGAGGAATCTCCGGTATCAGCGCCATCAAAGCAGAAGTTGGTAGACCGATTGGTATGATGGCGGCAAAGAGGCTGTCCGATGCCCGGGAGATACTCGAGAAGAGCGGCGGCAGGGCGCTTGTGGAGTACAAGTATGACGGCGAGAGGATGCAGATTCACAAGGACGGCGACAAGGTGATCCTCTACTCACGACGCCAAGAGGTCATAACCTCGCAGTATCCGGATGTCGTCGAGATGGTGCGGACACGAATCGTGGCGAACCGGTGCATCATCGAAGGAGAATGCGTTGGCATCGACCCTGTGACGGGGCGTCTGAGACCGTTCCAAGAGCTGATGCGGAGAAGAAGAAAGACCGATGTGGCAGAGATGTCGAAGCAGGTGCCGGTGGCTCTGTTCCTGTTTGACATTCTCTATCTTGAGGACCGAGATGTGACAGGGCAGGCCTTGCCTGAGAGAAGACAACTGCTGGAGAAGGTAGTGAAGCAGAGCGACTCGGTACGACTGACAACGGCCGAGCTTACAGATGACCCTGCGCGCCTTGACAGCATCTTCCACACCGCGCTGAGTGAGGGGATGGAGGGCGTCATAGCCAAGGCCGTTCATAAAGAGTCGACATATCAGGCTGGAGCACGGAGCTGGCTGTGGATCAAACTCAAGGCATCATACAAGGAGGGTATGGCAGACTCGTTTGACTTTGTCGTAGTGGGTGCGATGCACGGCAGGGGAAAGCGTACTGGGGTCTACGGGGCGATACTGGCTTCCGTGTACGACAGCGACACAGACACCTTCCCGACAGTCTGCAAGATTGGAACCGGGTTCACTGACGACATGCTCACCGAGTTTCGTGACAGACTTGAGAAACACAGAATACCAGCACGCCACCCAAAGGTCCTGTCAGACATGGACGCCGATGTATGGTTCGAGCCTGCTGAAGTGATTGAGGTGCTGGGGGATGAGATAACCGTGAGCCCCGCACATCCAGCGGCCAGAGGCCATGTGAGCGGTGGTGGGCTTGCAATACGATTCCCCCGATTCACTGGTCGATGGAGAGATGACAAGTCGCCGGACCAAGCGACAACAGTGGACGAACTTGTCGAGGCATTTGAAAGACAGAGAGGAACAAAGGAGAGTAGGAAGCGTGCCTCATAGTATTCGTGTAGCGCGCAGAAGGATGACATTCAGCGCTGCTCACTTTGTAGTCAGCGAGGGAGAGTGCGAGTGCCTTCACGGCCACAATTACTCAGTTGAGGTGACCGTGAGTGGGCCTCTCGATGAACAGGGTATGGTCCTCGACTTCAGAAAGGTCCAGGATGAAGTGGCCGAAGTGTGCAGGCATCTGGACCATCGTCTTCTGCTCCCTGGACAGTCTCGATTGATAAGCGTCGAGGAAGAAGACACCTCAATGGTGATCACTGCTGCCGGCAAGACATACGTCATTCCATCCGTTGACTGCGTAGTACTTCCCATTAAGGCCACGACCGCAGAACTGCTTGCTCAATACGTGGCGCAGAGTCTCTCACTGTCGCAAGACTACCGCGTTGAAGTGTGTGTAAGCGAGTCAGCAGGGTCCACCGGCTGCTTCAAGACATGAAGAGAGAGATTGACTCATCGCAAGGTTAAAGCGAAGGTCTCGAAGTCCGCACTCCCACACGCGGCAGGTGTTCACGCCGAGCACCTCAGCGATGCAGCCTTCTGATGGCGAGAATCTTGGTCTTTGACACACAGAATGAACAGCCACGACACAGAATACAGCTGTGGCGAGTTGGAATCAAGAACCTCAAGACGTTCGTCATCACAGAACGGAGCGGCCTGAGACATCATCTCATCCCCAAGGTCGAGATTGCCATCGACCTCCCCGCGGACGTCAAGGGCATTCACATGTCGCGCCTTGTGGAGTCGATGACGGAAGTCCTGAGTGATGAGTTCAGCGTTCACTCATCAGTTGAAGAACTCCAGATTCACATTCTTCAAGCGTTGCACAAGAAGCATCCCTTCAAACGCGGTGAGGTGAAGTTCGATTTCGAGTTTGGCTATGCGAGCAAGACCCCTGTCTCCAAGAAGAGGACTTGGGAGGTCTGTGACATAACCGCATCAACACTGATGGAGGACGGCCAGCCTACAACTCACTCCGTCGAACTCAGTGTGATCGGCAACACGGTATGCCCGCACTGCGCTGCCAACAATGGTGGCCTGACACACATGCAGCGTGCAGTGGGAAGACTGAAGGTGACGGGTACTACCCCCGACATCCCGACTTACGGTACCATGATCGATATCATTGAACGGTCCTTCTCCAGTAGAACCTACTCCCTTCTCAAGTTGGAGGACGAGGTCTACGTGACAAGGGAGATGCACGACAATCCCGTGTTTGTCGAGGACGTCTGCAGGAACATCCTTCAGAACGCAAAGGAGACTCTGTCTGGCAGGAATCTGGATATGTGTGCAGAGGCAATCTCCCTAGAGAGTATCCACAAGCATGACGTGATTGCGCAAGGCCGGTTGGTGCTGAATGGCGGAGAATGAACACCGTGATGGACTGATTGACGCAGGCCAGACCATGCAGCCATCTGAAAGACCGCCTTCGAACTACCGAACTCGAACTGTCGCGATAGTACCTCTGCCAAGCATCTATCTTCTCGCAAGTTCGCTCCGCCCAGTTGTTGCAGCAACCTGAATCAACTTCACAAAGGCACTTGCCATGCTCCGAGTTGTGACCGCACCCCCGGAGAGGACCTGAAGCCTTTTCCGCACCCATAGGGAGACCTCGGACTGGTTCTCGGTCACAAACTTCCGGGGGTCGGTCAGGAACTCCTGATGACGGGTTGGGGGAATCACACCAAATGCGATCATCTCGAACTGCCGTATCATTCCTGACAGCATGTTGGCAGCAAGATCAATGATGAGTTCGGGGTCGGCAAGGTCCTGCTTGCCGTACTTCTTGTTTGCCGCCTGGCGAAGACTGGCGTCCAACATCCTCTCAAGCTTTGCAGTCTTCTCAGCAGACAGCTCGCCATCTCTGCGGAACACCTCATAGAGGACAGACTCTCCTGCAGTTGATATGCCATGGTCATCCACTGTGGAGCGAGTCACACGGAATGTGGACACTCTGCCGGCCTTCTTCTCTCTCTCCAGTGCCTCGAGTCTGGCGTCAATCGTCTTGCGTCCCAGCTCGACAATCTCGTCGAAGTGTGGACTGAGGACGACGACACGGAGGAGGTCCCAGTACAGGTCCGTGCCGTTGGTGAGTGGATACTTCTCTGTCACGTCGTGGTAGAGTCGCGACAGACTCCACAGCGGGACTTGCCTTCGCTTGATTCTGCGCATCATCATGAGACCGTGAAGAAGTATGGCTCCAACAAGACGTACATCTACTGTCTCCGGGTCTCCGGATATCATGCGCCCGATTCTCTCAGCAGACTTCACGTAATGCTTGTACATTACGACAGCTTGGACAGTGCGGTCGGGGCTCTTCGAGCTCTTCTCGTCGATGGTCGTGACAAGCACTTCGAAGCTGGCTGAGATGGACTCCACTAGGAGTCTTACGAGAAGTTCCAGTAGCCCTACGAAGCCATCTCGGCTCGCCTTACCGCCGGCGTGACCTGCGACAAGAGACACATCAGAGGCGTAGTCATCAAGAGCATAGTCTTCGGGGAGAAGACCGTTGACAGTCAGGTATCTGAACGAGGCTGCCAAGAGAAGGCAGTCTTCTTCAGATGCCGTGGGGATTGCAGCCTTGATGGCACTGCCGTGCTGGCGAACGTCCCTCTGCAGTATCGTCTCGTTGGTGGTCCGGATGTGTTCTATGTGCTGTGCAGGATGCTCGAACTTGCTCCTGAGCTCGCTGAGTATGCTCATCTCCGGGTCTATTGACTCCACAGACTACTCCGCCTCCTCTTGCTCACTCCTAAAGAGACGCCTGAATAGGCCATGCTGCTTCTTGCTCTCGTCAGCGCTGCCTTGTCCCTCTGAAGTGGTCACGGGTCGGGGGCACAGCATGTCAACCTCCGCTTGTGAGAGCTTCAGAACACCCGCATAACTCTGCAATCCCTCCCGCTCTCCTAGGTCTTCAAGACTGTACCAGTCACTCCGAAGCCACTCGCGAACTACTGTCTTCGGCAGTATCTCATGAAAGTCGAAACCCTTCTCAATACCCTCCGTCAAGTCACGCAGCAGTGTCCGGCCCTCCATATGTGGAATCGCCTCGCTGAAGAGGCCAAGGGAGTCGGCCATAGAGGTCGCCATGTAGAGGTGGTTGCCATCCCGCCTCCATACTGAGCGGGTCTCGAAGATGTCGTCGCAGTCTCTGAACTCGTAGATTGCATGCTCAGGAATGTACACTATGTTTGAGAAGATCTCCCTGTTTATGCCATTGATGGCTGCAAGGACTGCATCGGGAATCAGTCCGAGCTGGATGATTGAAACCATGTCCATGGGCCGCTGATAGTCCGGATGCTCGACTCTAAGGATGCACTTGGGAACAACAAACGCCACTCTTCGAAGGACGGGATTAGGCGGCACATACACGACTTCGGACTTGCAGTGCGGACATCGACCATGATCCAGTTCTTGAACTGGGGTCTCTCTCTTGCAGCCATCCTTCGTACACTGGCAGTACGAC
>JACAEL010000035.1 GCA_013388835.1 Candidatus Thorarchaeota archaeon
GTCATTCCCTGTCCGAAGGCCTTGGTGTAGCCCAGGCTGAGATACGCGCCTCCGAGACCGGCAAGGCAGCCACTGATGACAACTGACAGGATGCGTGTCCGGTCGACGTTCACACCAGCTGCGTCGAGTGTGCTCGGGTCCTCACCTGCGGCACGCACTCGGAGTCCGAACGGTGTCCGATAGAGGACATACCAGCTCAAGATGACTATCACGAACATGAGATAGACTACTGGTGACTGAGAGCCGAATGCCGGACCGATTATGGGTATGTCTTGGATGATTGGAATCTCAACGTTGGGTATCTGTTTGTCGGAGGACAGGGGGGCAGAGTAGCCGGGGTTTCCCCAGACCATGATTGTGCCTATGGTGGAGATGCCGGAGCCAATTAGGATGATGCCTGCACCGCTGACAATCTGATTACCCTTGAAGCTCACGCTCACAATAGCATGGATTGCAGCGAGCAAGCCGCCACCCACTACTGCTCCGAGCAGTCCAAGCCATGGATTCCCAACCGTATATGCTATCGCGACCGATGTGAAGGCCCCAATCAGCATCATGCCCTCAAGTCCGATGTTTACCACTCCGGAGCGCTCCGAGAACATTCCGCCGAGCGCCGTCAGGACAAGTGGAGTGGACATCTGAAGGGTCGCTCCGAGCAACCAGCCTATGACCGATATGTCCAGTGACTGCATCATTGCGGTGTACCTCCCTTGATGGTCGCCTCTTCCATTCGATGAGCCTGCATGCTGAGGACCAGTACTAATGAGCCAAGAGCGGCCCAGAAGACCATTCCTGCAGAGTCACCGAAGGCGAGCATTGCGATTGAGCCGGTGATCCATGTGAGTGAGGTGACGAGCAGCATAGTGACTGTGCGTGGCCAGTTGGCCAGTAGGAGCGCGAAGGACACAAACGCAAGGAGGCTAGCACTCAACATCAGGAGCGCAACACCGGGGACGATTCGAACCCATGAGGACACTGCACCTGTGCCGAGCACTCCGCCGGTGAGGGTCAGTACCAGAGCAGCGAGCCGTGGGCCGTGCCTGTACGGGTCCGTCACAACAAGTCGGCCCTGGGCAATGGTGCGCTCAGACAGCCATCGCATGATTCTTGGTGCCGCGACGAGCACGACGACAAAGCCTTGGATGACAACCGCGAGTTGGAGCGGGACGCCGGACAGCTGCTGCATGCCTCGTGCGCCCGTCTTCAATATGCCAAAGAAGACGGCAGCCGCAAGGATACCGTAGGGGTTGTTGTTTCCGAGCACTGCGACCGTGATGCCATCCCAGCCCAGACCACTCGACCAGTTCTTCACGAAACGATGGTGGTACCCGAGTATCTCTGATGCGCCCCCAAGTCCCGCGAGCAGACCCGCAAGGCCCATAGCCAGAGCCATGCGGCGCTTCGAGTTGATGCCAGCATACTCAGCAGCGTCTTGGTTCTGTCCAACAGCCCGCATCTCATAACCAATCACAGTGTGAGAGATAAGATAGTCCACAGCAAACACGCTCAGGACGGCGAGCACCAGTCCAAAGTGCAGATATGCTCCGGCCAGGCTGGGGATATATGCCGTGGGAAGAACGTACGGAGTCTGTTCTACCTGTTGATTTGGCAGACGAAGTGGTCCTGCAGCAAGCCATCCCGTCAGCAGAATTGCAATGTAGCTCAGCATCATTGAGGTCACGACCTCATGCGCGCCGCGGTAGGCCTTCAAGAGGCCGGGCACTAGCCCCCAGAGGAATCCACACGACGCGGCAACAACGATGCAGACAAGCGGGTGGACCAAGATAGGCAGGACAACCATGTATCCCACAATCGTGGCCACCATGGAACCAATGTAGAGCTGACCCTCTGGACCGATGTTGAACAGCCCACACTTGAACGCCAGACCCACGGACAGCCCAGTGAAGATGAGCGGAGTTGCGTCAGCCAGAACACGCGGCATATCGGTGGCAGCTGTGTATACCAGCGCCAGCCATGCCCGGGGAGCGTCATATCCTGCAAGGACCATGAGAAGTGTGCCCATGAACAACGCCAAGACCACCGAACCGAGTGTCCACCAGATCTGATTCTGGAACTCCTTGTCGAGGACCTTGTGCTTGATCTCCGACCACTGGTTGCTGATCAACTCCGAAACACTCGGGCGACGGGCCTCAGATGGAGCCACAGTCGATTCCTGGGTATCCGTGGCGCTCATGCTACTGACGCCTCCTCTGTTACGTGACCCGCCATCAACAGACCCAGCTGCTCCTGTGTGGTGTCGGGGCTGCACATGGCAACGATACGCCCTCCATACATCACAGCAATCCTATCGGCCAGGTTTCGGACCTCGTCCAACTCTGCCGATACGAGGAGGACGGCGGCCCCTCTGTCACGCATCCCTAGCAGAACTCCATGAATGTACTCTGTTGCACCGACGTCAAGTCCTCTCGTAGGTTGAGCTGCAAGAACCAGAGCCGGGTCGCCGCTCAGCTCACGAGCAACAACAGTCTTCTGCTGATTCCCTCCGGACATGGTCTTCGCAGCTGCGAGCGTATCAGGCACCTTGATTGCATACGAGGACACAAGCGTCTCTGAAGAGGCCCGTATGCACTGTTCATCTATGATGAGACCTAGGGGCCCACGCGCATAGGGTGGCCTGTGGTGCTTCCCTAAAACGAGATTCTCTTGTACAGTGAATCCGAGGATGAGACCTCTACGATGGCGGTCCTCCGGAATGTGAGCAACCCGTATGTCGCGCACCTGCCTCGGTCCCATCTTGGTACTCTCCACGCCGGAGATACTGATTCGTCCTGATGCCGGACTCCTCAGGCCAGCAAGTGCTTCCACCAGCTCGGTCTGTCCGTTCCCCTCAACGCCTGCCACGCCCAGTATCTCGCCCGCCCGGACCTGGAGGCTGACAGACTTCACCACTTCAAGCCCACGATTGTCCCTGACGCAGAGTCGGTCCACATCCAGTACGACCTCTCCCGGTCTGGCTGGTGTCTTCTCCAACGTGAACACAACCTCACGTCCGACCATCATCAAGGCAAGTTGCTGTGGGCTAGTATCCGCAGTCTGCACTGTCCCGACCAGCGCTCCATCCCGGAGGACCGATATCCGGTCGCAGATTGCCATCACCTCCCGCAACTTGTGAGTGATGAGGATGATTGTCTTTCCCTGCTCCTTGAACTTCCTGAGAGTCACAAAGAGCTCGTCAACCTCTTGAGGGGTCAGCACGCTTGTCGGCTCGTCGAGAATCAGTATCTTCGCCTCACGATAGAGGGTCTTGATGATCTCCACTCGTTGCTGAAGACCCACGGACAGGTCCTGTACGAGTGAGTCGGGATTGATGACCAATCCGTTCTCTTCAGCAATCTGCTTGATTCTTTTCGACGCTGCGGCATAGTCCAACGAGAAGAGCATGCTGAGCGGACCGGCTTTCTTCAGACCTGCGCATATGCCGAGAGCCAGCACAGGCTCAAGTCCTAGTATCACATTCTCAGTGACCGACAGTCGCGGAATGAGCTTGAAGTGTTGATGCACCATCCCGACCCCATGCGCAATCGCGTCCACAGGGGAGGACGGACTCACCTCTTGACCGTCAATCAGAATCTTGCCAGCATCCCTTCTCAAGAGGCCGTATAGTATGTTCATCAGGGTGGACTTGCCTGCACCGTTCTCACCCAGCAGTCCGTGGACTTCCCCCCGACGGATGCGGATAGTGATGGACTTGTTCGCCTGGACACCGCTGGGAAAGGTCTTGTCAATCCCTATTAGCTCCACGGAGTATTCTGAGTCCGAGATGGGTATCGCCTCGCTTAGTCGTACCGACAACGAAAGAGTACTGGTCTATTTATCCATAGGGGTGTCTGGCAGTGTCATCCCGACTGAGCGTCGGAAGTCACATAGACACCCCCGGCAGATGACAGGTCAATATGCGCAGTCGGAGCCCATCACAAGACCAACACAGCCATTTGTTGTCTGAGTGTGACAAGACCACAGTGACAATCTCCAACTGAACAAGAGCAGGGATATGCAGCTGCCCGGGACTCAGACCTGCTTGGGCATGGCTGGGTAGGCAGCAGCTGCTTGGAAGTTGGACGGTCTTGGTTGGACATCGCTGCGTGGTGCGTACATACCTCCGTGCGGGAACGGAGAGCTCGAGGTCGGCTCGACATCTCATGAGACCTCCTCTTGAGGAGAGACCCCAGTGCCGTTTCTGGGAGTGACAGGACTGCTGTGTCAAACTCTGTCCAGCTGAAAATGAACGGTCTGCAACAGAGCCCCGGAGCTGAACAGTCCTGGGCATCACTGAGTGAAGCTTGTACAACTCCGATGCGGAAGCCGAGAACGCGAGGTCAGCCTGACACCTCATGATGCCTCGCGTGGTGAGTCGACCTAGCGGCGTCTCATGGGAGCGAGGATACTTCTGCATCCAGCCTGTGCGGCCGAGAGTGAACGACAGTTGAGAAAAGAGAATGGAGAGGCAGTGCCTCTCCTCTGTGGGTGACGAGTCTATGGCAACCAGTACTTGGTACTGGGAACAGTTATCGAACCGTTGATTATGGCTGCCTTGAGATCCTCCACAATCGCCGTGACGTTGGAGGGCAGTGGTCGGAGGGCTGCGTTGACCTCATACCCAAGACCACCGTTTTCTAGATCGAAGACGCGGATGCCTCCGTGGAAATTGCCCTGTATTGCATCCTTGATGGTTTCATACACCGCCACGTCGACGCGCTTCAGCATCGAAGTCAGGCAGACGGTGGGTGGTGCTGGATTGGAGGGGTCAGCACATCCAAGATACATCTGCGGACTGTCAACTCCAATCACATACTTGTCGGTCTTCTCCTTTGCACTCTCGAAGACGCCCAGTCCAGAACGGCCGGCTGCGGCGAAGATTATGTCTGTGCCAGCGTTGTACATGACATCTGCAAGAGCCTTGCCTGTCGCAGTGTCAACCCAGTTCCCGGTGTAGCCGATTGTGTAGTTCACGCCAGGCTTTGTCCAGTTGGCACCGAACACGAATCCTCCCGCGAACTTGTTGATCAGGTCGATGTCCATACCGCCGATGAAACCGACCTTGTCGGTCTTTGTCATCAGGCCAGCTATCGCGCCCACAAGCGCTGAGCCCTCGTTCTCAGCAAATACCAGGCTTGAGACATTGGGAAGGGGCACCACCATGTCGACTATCGCGAACCGCTGGTTTGGCGTCTCGTTAGCGACCTTTGTGAGGGCATCTGCTTGGTCAAAGCCTATCGAGATGATGACATCATACGGCGCACGGCCAGCATGTTGTGCGTATGTACGGAGATACCCCTCGTATTCCGAGATCTGGGTCGGCTCCACATACGTGAAGGCCACACCGAACTCGTTTCTGGCTCGAACGGCGCCTTCGTAGCAGCCATCGTTGAAGCTCTTGTCGCCCAGTCCGCCAGTCGCAAAGACTATGGCAACCCTCGGCGTCCCGCCGAACAGAGTGGGTCCCAGCAATACGACTGCGCCGACACCGGCAGCCACAACGATGATGATTACGATGGCACCAAGCATCTTAGTGTCCATTCTGTTTTGCTCCAGTTTCTCTCATGTGGATTGCACACGCCAGAGCGAGTGCTTGTAGTAGTACTGTGCTATAACCTCCTAAAAAAGCCGCCGAGCGATGAGGACCCAGATGGTCACCTCAGAAAAGACCGTGACGTGACTGGACAGTAATCGAATCGAGTGGCTGGATAGCCACTGACTCATCCGGACCGTTCATTTTCAGTTGGACAAAGAACAGATGTGCTCACGCGCACTCATATCTTCTGGACACAAGAGTCCTTTCACACCCAGGAGACGGCACTGGGGTGACTCCCCGAGGTCTCGTGAGGTGTCGAACCGACCTCGAGCTCTCCGTTCCCACATGGAGGTACATATGCACCACGCAGCGATGTCCAAGGTCGTTTGACATCTGGGCAGCTTCTGCTCATCCCTGCTGGGCTAACGCCTCACCCAGAGGCAGTCGGGTGCCGGACGCTGGGATTCCCAAGTTGGAAGGTAATATAAGTCGACGACTGACAGCCTGTATGAAGGTGAGATTAGAGCACATGTCGGAACATGAATTCGCAGAAGGGCCACAAGGCAAGAGGCCGAGGAGTATTCTGACGCGACGCGTTCGTCAGAAACTGAAACAGTATGTCACCGTGTTCTTATTCATGGCGTGGATTGGCTTCGTGAGTGTCTGGCTGCTGATGCTTGCTCAGGACCATGATCTCATACAGAACATTGCAGTGGTTGTGTCCAGCTTCATCATGATGTGTGGACTGGTAGGAATGATGTGGGCGTCTACCGATTCGAGTGCCGAGCGCCATGCATGGAGAATCAGCGTGTCTATCCTATTTGGGACCGGATGGCTGGCATTCATAGTACTGTGGCCTGCATTCTACGCGGGGAGCTATACGCTCTACCAGAATGTTGCGCTGCTGATTGTCGCAACGGTCACAGCTCTTTTGGCCAACATGCTCGCGTGGGGTTCGACCGCTTCGCGTGATATGCAGGGCGGAGTCAGGCAGGTGGGAGCCACGGCGGTCGTATTCATAGGCTGGTGTCTCTTCATCGCATACTGGCTCTGGTTCGAGCCGGTCGACCTCATTTGGGAACGGGACGTTGCTGTAGGCATAATGTCCATGATAGCTGGAGTGTTGGTCCTGGCAGCCATTTGGCTTCCATATGGTAGGAGACACGGTGAGATCAATGGACTGTGGGTCATAGCTCTCTTCCTGGCATGGCTTGCGCTACTGTGTGTGTGGTTCTGGTTCTTTGCAGAGCCCCTGAACTTGTATCAAAACACCGCAGTCACCTTGATCAGTCTCGTGATAACTGGCGTGATAGCTGCTCTCGTGGGCCGCAGCAGAGAGTTCAACATCCGAGACCTCAGCTTCGACTGATTCCCTCGGCCAGCTGGAGAAGGGAGGCAGTCGCTCGTGTCTCCCTTACTCGGCGACATCACACCGTTTCAGGAACGGAAACGCTGTGTAGACAAGCTGGCTTGCGTCCGCGTAGTCCTCCGGGTTGACAATGTCCGAATAGGTCTCGCGTGGATACCGCTGGACGAACTGGTCAGCAAACAGCTGGAGCGAACGAAGCAGGACGAGGGTTGCGCGCTCCACCACAGCGACGAATATCACTCCCTCGTCTTCACGCGGCTCAATCAGTATCGCGCGGTTGGATGTAGACACTCTCCTGAGTGAGGATGCGGACTTCGAGGTCTCCTTCATGAACAGAGACATGGCACAGATGGCTGAAGACAACAGACCCGGGTCTGATACATCCGGGTCATGGCCATAGGAGTACAGGTATACTCCTGAGTCTCGTATCACAGAGATTGAGTAGACGTCGACCGGCAGACGGTACATGTACTCTATGTCGGTGATAAGGGCAATCACTATCATTAGCATCATTGAAATCCGGAGCAAGTCAAGGACCATCTCGACACTGAGACCCGTCAGCAGCGGTGTCCCTTGGAAGTTTGGTACGTCGTAGAGGACGACGTTAATCACGTACGAAATGGAGATTGTCACAAGGGACAGAGCAATGACTGCGCTCCTCCTGTCGGCCTGTCGCTGGTTGGCCTCATGGAAGACCCTTGCTCCATGCAGGAAGACGACGATAGAGTACAGTGCAAAACCCGCCTTCCAGACAAGGGCAAGGATGTTGCCCTCAAGCGCAGGTTGAGAGAGACTGGCAAAGCCGCAGATGATCGTTGTTGTGCCCAGAAAGGTAACCAGAGATGCGACTCTCCAGTCGGGAAACTCCTGCCGCAGAGCCATGAAGAAGAGACCCATCAATGCGAACGTGAGGACCCAGAAACTGAGTGTGATCCTCAGTATGAGGTCAGAGGCGAGCCCGAGAGGATTGAACTCGGGTCCTGACAGGGCAACGTTTGTGATACCTGTCAATGAGCCGAGGGCAGTGGCCTCCTTGATGAAGTAGACCTTTCTTCTTGTCTTGCGTTCCCTTATCCCAAAGACCATTGTGATCAGAAGGAAGCCTGTGATGAGCCCAAGGCCGACTATGAACAGACCCAAATCCATCCCATAACACCGCTGGACTCGGAGTAACACCGCCTAATGAAGAGACGCCTGACATAGTGATGGAGCCAGTCCGGGTCTCTACGGTCGGCAAGGGCTCCGGACCTGCAGCAGCCCGCCCTTCGGGCTGGTATGCAGCTCGCGACTGGATGCTTCCTGCACCGCAACATGGGCAGCCCGTCATGTGTCTTGTGTTCCCACAAGCCCAAGCAGAGCTCCCATCACAACAGTCCTCAGGTCGTCCTCGCTGACATAACCGGCCAGTTCCGTGTTGCGGATCCGGATTGTTGGCAGCGCAGGCAGCTCATCGACAGGCACTCCCGAGGCTGGGTCATCAACATCGATGATTCGGACGATGGTATGGCTGAGACTCATCTCGTCCAGCAGGAGGTAGAGTGCCTCAAGGGTGGGGCCGCAGAACACGCAGTCCTCGGACTTGTAGAAGTCTATCACTGCCTCTTCGGTCACTGCCTCCATCTCGTCCATCCATGCAAGAAGCTCGACGACAAACTTGCATCCCTCTGACGAGCGACCTGCCACCCTGTCCTCAACCCAGACCCTTCCACCAAGAGCGCTGACAATGGTGCTGACCACGGTGAGCCCGAGCCCGCTCTCAATCGTCTTGTCACCGCTTCCTGATCGACGAAACACCCGCTCCTTCATCGCGTCAGGAATCCCGGGACCATGGTCGATGAACTCGATTCGTACCTTCTTCCTCTTGTCTGCGAAGGAGGCCTTGACCTCGACTGCGACCTCTTCATCAGTGTCATACATCAGAGCGTTGTGAAGTATGTTGAAGAATACGCTCCAGAGAAAGGCATGGCCTCTAACCATGAACGCCCCATCTCGGATGTTGGTCTTGATTGTCAGCGTCTTCTGTGCGAAGTCCCGACTGGCCTCTCGTCTTCCTCGTTCAAAGTGCGGGTATAGATTCGTCTGCTTCTGAGGAGGCGGAGAGTCTCTGAGGTAAATCAGAGTCCTCATGTTGGCAATCATTCGTGCAGCTCGCCTGATGTTCCATGAGGTCTCCTGCAGTATCCTGCGGTGTTCTTCGCTGAGGTCAGCAGTGCCAGACAGTAGCTCCAGTGAGTAGAGCGAACTCTGGTTCACTCTGTTGAGGTCGCTGGTCATTATGCCCAAGTAGAGGTCGGCCCGGTCCTTCTCTTCCCGGACTCTCGCTTCCGCAGCTCTCCTGCGCGTGACATCAAAGGCGGTGAGGCCAATCTCGCTTGGCTTCTCGCCACTGTATGTGAGAGCACGCGACGAGAGCGAGACCCATATCAGTCGCCCGTCCTTGCGCTTGAGCTGCACTTCAATGCCTGAGACCTCCTTCCCACGCAAGACCTCTTTGAGCACCTGGTCGGCCGGGTCATATGTCTGCGGCCGCTGAGCGAGGAAGTCAGAAAGTGTCTTTCCTATCACTTCGGAAGCGTCATAGCCCAACAGTGACTCGGCTTCCTGGTTCACCTGCTCGACTGTGCCGTTCCGGTTGAGGGTGAAGTAGGCCACGGGTGACATGTCGTAGAGTGACGCGAAGCGATTCTCAAGCTGAGTGACGGCCGTTTCCAGTGACACCTCCCTTGTGATGTCACGCACCGTGAGAAGAACGGCATCCGAACCCTGATACTGCACGGCCACCGGTCTCATGTCGGCATGGACTACGTCGCCGTCCTTCGAGCGCAGACGCGTCGTGAATCGTGCGAGACTCTTTCCCGCATAGAGAGAGTCCAGTGTCTTTCTGTCCGTTCGGCGTGACAACGGGTCGATCAGATCCTCGAACCGGGAGTCTAGGAGTGCCTCCTTCGTGTAGCCCACTATCTCAGCGAAGGCGGAGTTCAGTTCGATGATGTCCTCACCGTCTAGGACGACAATGCCGTCATGCAAGACGTCGAGCAGCCTCTGAAACAGGTCCGGACTGTCTGGGGTCTTGGGCACTCTGTCACCTTCCGTCAAATATCGCTTCGACCTTCTATGTACAGTCCGCGTTATTAGTAGTATCGGCAGGCTCCTCACTCATCGGAGAAGGCAACAAACTCCTCTGGACCGGATACTTCTTCGGAGAGCCGCTCAAGCAGTGAGTCCAGATAGTCGCAGCTACCTGCCTTCACAATCTCTGTCACTATCGAGCTCATGTGCGAGCTCAGATGCAGAGTGCTGTCCAGACGGCCTTCCCTGATGAGCATCTCGAGGTCCGGTACTCCTCTCTCAATGGTCGCTGCCAACTCGTGAAAAGGTCTGCTCTTGGACCAAGGCAGGCCCAGCAGGTAGTTCTGATAGAACTCGATGTCCAACAGGACTCCCAGAGTGGTGACATTCGCCTGTGGTTCGTCGCGAGTGGCATGACGTACGGAGCGGTCTCTGATCCCCACTTTCGCCGCAATACGATGGCCCTTGAGCATCTTGTTGCACGGCAGCTGCTTCCAGTCGGGTCGCCCGTATCTATCGTTGTTCGAGTACGCGCGTTGGAGGAGATGGACGTACTCTGGAAACCGCCGTGCAATGACACGCAAGAAGTATTCCTTCTGTCGTCCGGGCTTGAGCGTGAGACCACCGAACTGTATGAACTCCCCACCAGCACGCCGGGTCTCCTCAGCAAGTGCAGTCATTTTCTCGTCGGTATCACCTATCCACGGAATCAGCGGCACAGACATGACGCCACCGAATATGCCTGCACGACGCACCTCTTTCAGTGCAGCGAATCGGTCCGGGGTCGGGGACGCCTTGGGCTCGATGACCCTGCGCTTCTCCTCGTCTGCAAGTGTCACGGTGAACATCACGTTTGCGAACGCGGCCTCATGTATCTCCTTCAGCAGGTCCAAGTACTGAAGCACATAGTCCGACTTGGTCAACACCATGACTGGCAGCCGGAAGTCCAGAAGAGTTCCCAAGACGCGCTCGGTCACATGGTGTTCTCTCTCAGCAGGCTGGAACCCGTCGGACACACCTCCACAGACTCCAACCACAATGGGCCGTGGGACGTCTCTCTCGATTCTCGACGCATCATCCTCATCAAGAAAGCGATAGAGGGTCTCGGTCTCTAGGTGTGATCTGGAGACGAATCCCTCTCTTGTCAGTTCTTTCCGCAGTATCTCAGCAGCGTTCTCCTTCACTCGTATGTGCGTTGTGAAGTCCTCTACATGATAGTGCTCAGCCATGCCGTCGCAGTAGACGCACCCGTGTTCACACCCGCGATATGCGTTCAATGAGCGATTCGTGTGGAACCAGCAGTCGGCCGTTATGTGTTTGGAGAGAAGTGACTTCGCCTGTATGCACTCGTACCTCATAGCACTCTGTCCGCACTTCTAGCACGCCGGGCTAAGGCTCTTCTTGCCAGATTCACCGGGTGACTGTGGGTCGCTGTTCGCCCTTCCTGATACCCAACGCGGCCGTTCCGGATGCGTGCCATGAACGTGTCTGTTCGTGTGTTTCGAGCTTCCTCAACCGTCATGTCGCCGTCACTCTGGGCGTGCACTGGTGCGGAGAGTTAATCTCTACGAAGCCCCACACCTTCTTCGCAGAAGGCAATCCATGATGCGGCCAGCAGCCATAGTTGACATTGATGACACCTGTATTGATGCGACCTCCAGGTTGCAGGCCATCTGGTCTAGGGTGCTAGAAGCAGACGTGCAGATCGACGATGTCGAGACACTTGACTCGGCCCAGCTCTTTGAGAAGTATGCTACTGATTGGCACAGACGCCATACGAGCGAACTCCGACTGCGGTTCTGGAATCTGCTTCTGTGTATCGACGAGGAGGGCTATCAACTGGCAGAAGTCGATAGACCCGTGGCTGGCGCAGCAGAGGTGTTAAGCCGATGGTGTTCATGTCAGAAGGTGCTGTATCTCACAGGTCGCCCCGAGAACACAAGAGAACTGACAGTTCGCCAGCTCAGGAGCTTTGGGTTTCCTGTGGATGACATCGAACTGGTCATGTATCGTATAGACGACTATGAGCGGACAAGAGGCGCATCTGAAGGCCCAACACTACCTGAGGTCAGACGAGGACACATCCGGCGGCTTGTGTCGGTATACGAGGTGACACGGGTCATTGACGACTACCCCAACTACTTTCCGTTGTACAGAGAAGCAGGTATTCCACAGAGGATTGGACTGAACCGCCTAAGAATGTTCAGCAGAGAACAGTTCTTGGAGAAGGGCGCCACCATGGTCATCGGTGACTGGAGAGAGATAGACACATGGTAGACCTACCAGTGCGGAGTGTCCTCCACATTGCGGGTGCTGCCTTGACATCAATGGTATGCAGTCGTGAAGTATCCAGTTGATTACCAATGACGATGTGACACGCGATACGGCACTGGGTCGCGCAGCCGGCCCCACAATCAATGCGAACCATACAGCAGCAGACACAGGTCAACTCACTCGGACTTTGCTCTCCGAACCATGACCACAGCCTCCAGTACGGCCACAAGGCCGAGCACTCCAGCAAGTGCCACAAGGGCCACATTGACTGTTGAGGACAGATTCCCACGGGCTTGTGCTATTCCCGAAACGATTGCACCGAGGTTGTAGGTCATCACGGAGATGTAGTCGGACAGGCCCTCGAAAAACACTGCGCGGACCCAGACCAACGTGGCACCATAGTCCTCAGCCAGCTGGACTGCGTACTCCCCGCCGGTCTGCAGAGAGGCCACATCGGACCCAATGATTAGTGACACAGAACCATTGCGCATGGACTCCTGCACTTCAAGCAGCTCGACCCCCGATATGAGGACGTTCTCCACCTGCAGAACGGCTACCGTCACAATCCCGAATGTCTCAGCCACATATGCCTCAGCAGGAAACACCGCGACCGCCTTTCGCCCGGACAGATCATACTGCGTGTCTGCCTCCGCCACAAGTGACAGGTACGCCTCGACTTCATTCTGGAAGTAGCTGAAGCCCACCTCCCAAGTGCTGTTGTGAGCGGGACTAATCACCTCTAGCGCGGAGAGTGTGGTGTTGGCAATCGCCAGTGCATTCGAAGGCAGAAGCCAGTAGCCGTGGGGGTTTCCCTCATCATGGTGGTGTTCGTCCGCGGTCGTTGTGGCGTTCTCTTGGTGGCCGGGCATCGGTGAGAGACGCGCGCCGTGGTCCTCATAGGTGAACAGCGCATCCGCATCATCGAGGGTGATGAACGGAGTGTCAACTACAGAAACTAGGTTCTCTTCCCACGGGAAGTGACCTGTTAGCACAAGGAGGTCGGCGCTATCTGCAGCCATCACGGCCTCGGGGGGGAGTGTGGCTGCGTGTGGTTCTACACCTTCAGGCAGTAGTATCGTCGTGTTGACTAGCACTCCTCCAACGGACCTGACCAGCCCCTCAAGAGGCGCAATTGCCACAGCGACTTTGACCTGCTGTATCTGGCCACGGACAGGGCATATTGATAATGCGGCGCCAACGTAGACTAGCAGGACTATCAGCAGTAAAGCAGTTCCTTTTGGGTTCATACAATTGCTCCTTGGCATGTTCTCCTATCATAGATTAGTCCTGTGTTATTATTAACTCTATTGGTATTGTTAATAACACCCTTGCGGAGCATGCTTATCACTTCGAGGATCACCTGATGCTCATCCATTTAGTGGTTCCTCGATGTGGGTCACAACTATCAGAGGCCAAGGTCCCGTATCAGAATAGCACGATGAGACGTGACAGGGGAGAGAAGACCACGGCTGTCTTCGCCCCAGACTCGCTGAGAAGCACCAATCATTCCTCTCTGCATGAGTGACCGGGACGGCGTCACTCAATCGCTCTGTCCACATTGACCGCTTCGACTCAATCACTGGCGTCCCCATGATTATGAGACCATAGGGATTTGTTAATAAGACCTGCACGAGAGACAGTGGTTGGTCCTTGACCGGTGCATTACCATTGCCAGTCGTCGCGATATCCATGAGCAAAGAGGAAAAGGCAGAGCTCGACGCTCTGTGGAAAGAGGGTGGGTTCTCGAACCGTTCAGAAGTCATGCGACATGCTCTCCAGTCGCTGCTCTCGCAGAACCGAACCCTCGAACAGATGAGGGGAGTCGTCACAGCATTGGTGGCTGTCGAGCTACAGAGAGGAAGGAGCGAGAAGGCACAGTGTAGTGAGGTTCAACATGAGTTTGCACACCTCATCACTTCGTCCTTGCACTCTCACTCAACAATGGGGGGATGCTACGAGATAATGATTGTCACGGGAGATGCAGAGGATGTGAGAATGATGGTCAAGAGACTTCGTGGCAGCAAGGAAGTGGTGAACATCCACGTCAACTTTGTCGGAGGTTGAAGGATGAGAGACAACACTCTGGTCGAAGCAGAGGGTCTAGCGGTCAGATACCCGAACGGAGAGGTCGCGCTGAGAGACGTGACCTTCTCAGTGGATGCCCCCTCGTTCATGGCCATAATCGGACCCAACGGGTCCGGCAAGAGCACTCTCCTCAAGGCGATGCTCGGACTGTTGAAGCCGACGAGGGGAAGCATGAGGCTATACGGAATGGACTGCACGAGGGACAGGTCGAAGATCAGGAGGCTGGTCAGGTATGTGCCGCAGAGGGACAGGATAGACCTGAATGTCCCCATGAAGGTGAAGGACATCGTGCTCATGTCACGGCTGGTAAAGAAGCCGCCTCCGCGAGTGGCCTCCGCCAAGGACATAGAACGAGCACGAACAGCACTCAGACAGGTTGACATGGAGTCGTTCTGGTCTCATCCGTTTCCGGAGCTCTCAGGCGGACAGCGGCAGAGGGTGCTTGTCGCAAGGGCTCTTGCTGGTGAGGGCAGTGTGCTCATGTTAGACGAGCCTCTCGCAGGTACTGACCATGCGAGTCAGGACTTGATAGTGGAGGCTCTTGGACGATACTATAGCGAGGGCAATGTCAGCATCATCATGGTCACTCACGACCTCAACCCCATTCACACATATGTGCGTTCGGTCCTGCTTCTGAAGAAGACGGTGATAGGTGTGGGAACACCGTGTGACGTCATGGACCCCACCCTCATGGCAAAGATGTACGGCCCCACTGCGAGAGTAGTCGAGTACGCTGGACACAGGTACTGCATCACCAAGGACACAGGAGCGGATCGTCATGATTGAGGACCTGTTGCTAATCCTCCAGTCACCCTTCTTGCAGAGGGCTCTGTTCGGTGCACTCATGATAGCGCTTGTTGCCTCCACCAGCGGGACGTTCTTGGTGTTCAGAGGCCTCTCATTCATGACCTCGGGCGTCTCTCATGCCGCGCTGGGCGGTGCCGCTCTGGGACTGTTCCTGCAGTCGACCGGCATCGCTCCATGGTTTCACCCCATCCTGGGAGCCCTGGTATTCGCGGTTTTCGTCGCACTGGTCACAGGATACGCTGGAGAGAGCGGCATAGGAGAGAAGATGGAGGTGGCAGTGGGGGTGTCGTTTGCTCTCTCAATGAGCCTGGCGGTCTTCCTCATGTACTACATACCGCCGGTTCAAGTGCCAAGCATCTGGGGATATCTCATTGGTGACCTGCTTCTGCTTGACAGCTTGGATGTCGTAATGCTGGCCGGGACTGCGATTCCACTTTTCATAGTCAGTCTGCTCTTCAACAAGGAGTTTGTCTATGTGAGTGTGGATATGGAGGGTGCAGTGGCTCAGGGGCTGAACGCCCGAGCATATCACTACCTCATGCTCGTCACCTCAGCACTGGCGATTGCTCTGGCCACAAAGGCAGTCGGCGCGATTCTCGTTTACGCGATACTCGTCGCTCCTGCGGCAGCCTCCAATGAAGTCCTCAGGTCCGTAAGAAGCGTGGTGATTTCTGTCTTCGTCATAGCGCTTGTCTCGCAGGTCGTCGGCATCTCGCTGTCCCTCTCGTTCCGAGCCTCACCAAGTGCCATCGCCGGGATTCTGGCTGCTATCTCCTACGTGGTCGCTGTGCAGATCAAGAAGGCACGTGAAAGAAAGAGGGCCTCTTTGGAATTGGAGCCGGAGCTCGATGAGTCACAGGAAGCGCAGAAGGTGTCCTTGACCCATGAGAGCCAATAGTCACGCGATGGAATGAGCCCGCGAGAAGGTGAGGAAGTGGTGGCATGCAAGGCAAACGTATTTGTAGGCCTTGAGCGCATTTGTCGGTTCACCTTTCCTGATACTAAGGAGGCTCTCAGCAATTGTCAAAAGTGTCATCGTCACTAGTCGTGTACTTGGTGATAGGCCTAGTCATTGGAGCAGGAATCGGGTATGCAATCCCGACGCTGCTCCTTCCACAGACAACACCACCTGTAGTCGACCTTCTAGACACAATCACGCAGAGAGGCTACATGGTGATAGGAACCAGCTCTGGCTGGCCGCCATTCGAGATGGTGAACACAACAACAAACGAACTCTATGGCTTCGATATTGACCTCTGCAACTACATCGCCAATGAGCTCAACGTGACCATACAGTGGAGCGACTTGGACTTTGATGCCCTAGTAGGCGCTTGCTCCGCAGGCACCATTGACCTCATCGCAGCAGCGACGTTCATCACTGCAGAACGAAACGCGGTCCTTGCACCATCGGTCTGGTACATCAGAACCAACGAGGTGGTGGTGGTCAAGGCCAGCTCCCCGCTCACAATCACTCACCTCGAAAACCTGACTGGGCTTGATGTGGGTGTCCAGACTGGCACCGTAGAGGATGATGAGATAACCCAACTCATTGACGACGGTGTGGGAATCATAATCCACCGCTATCCGCGTCCCGACACAATGTTTGCAGACCTCGACGCAGGGACACTTGATGCCGTCTACGTGGACGAACCAGTCTTCGACGTCTACGCCAGCACATACAGTGTGAAAGTGATCTTCACAGTGACTGCGCCCCCGACAGCACTGTACATGCGCTATGGAAACCTCAAGTTCCAGAAGGCCGTGAACAATGCGATTGTGAAGGCATTTGAAACGGGCGCATTAGACGCAATGATTGCAAAGTGGTTCGGGTGAGCTGCAAGTGCAGGAGTTGCAGGAGCTTGTTCAGTGGTTGGTGTATATCCTTACAGGCATTCCTGCAACCCTGCTTCTTGCGTTCATTGGCTTGGCCTTTGGATTCGCATATGGGATTCTCATTGCCATATGGAGGGTGTATGGCCCACCAGTCATTCAGATGCTGGGCGCTGCCTATGAGAGGATAATGAGGAGTATCCCGGTTCTTGTACTGATCATGATATTCGGAGTGGGGTTGCCCGGGCTCTTCGCCTTTGCGGGACCAGGGACCAACTCGCTCATCATGGCCGCTGGCTTCTCACTGGCATTACGGAGCTCCGCATATCAGTCAGGGATATTCAGGTCAGCCATAATGGCGGTACCACTGGGCCAGATGCAGGCTGCAAAGGCTCTTGGCATGTCGGCATTGGAGGCGAATCTCTACATTGTACTTCCACAGGCTTTCAGACTGGCAATACCTGCATGGTCAAACGAGTACGCAGTGGTCATCAAGGACACGTCCTATGCACTGGTCATAGGAGTGAGTGTCATGGACAAACTTGCTCTGAACATATACGCCACCGCTCCTCAGGCATTCTTCTCAGTCGTTCTGATTCTTACTCTCATCTACTTCTGCTTCACATATCCGGTGACCAAGCTCGCAGGGGAGCACATGACCAAGAAACTCAAGAAACTAGGTCTCGGAGGAGGTTGATACAATGTCACAGACAGTCGTTCTTCATGTGGAGGACATACACAAGCGATATGGAAACCTCGAGGTGCTAAAGGGGGTTTCTTTTCAGGTGAGGGAAGGAGAAGTGAAAGTCGTCTTTGGACCAAGCGGTAGCGGGAAGAGTACACTCCTCCGATGCATAAACATGCTCGACCCACCCGACAAGGGCCTCATCATGCTCAATGACATATGCCTTACGGAGCCGCGTGCAGACCTCAACAGACTGCGATCCCGCATCGGTTTTGTGTTTCAGCAGTTCAACCTCTTCGCTCATCTTCGTGCCATCGACAATGTTGCCATCGGACCGAGGCGGGTGCTTGGTCTCAGCAAGGAGGAGGCCTACAGACGTGCAGAGAAGGCCTTGGAACAGGTCAAGATGCAGGACAGGGCACGCCACTTTCCGGCAGAACTGTCAGGAGGACAGCAACAGAGAGTGGGTATTGCACGAGCTCTTGCCATGCAGCCGGATCTGATTCTGTTTGACGAACCGACATCTGCACTCGACCCCGAGCTGATAGGTGAGGTGCTACAGGTCATGCTGGATATCGCCAAGGCAGGCACGACAATGGTAGTCGTCACACACGAGATGGGCTTTGCCAAAGCCGTGGCCGACGAGATGCTGTTCATGGACCAAGGCATCATTCTGGAGAGTGGAACCCCGGAGGAGTTCTTCTCAGGAGCAAAGACAGAGAGAGCAAGGAAGTTCCTTCACCAGCTCGAGCTTCTGTACGGCCAGTCAGCTGAGGACATCTGAATGCCATAGTGGAGCTTGAGAACCATGGAGATTATCGCTTCCGATGAGCTGGTTCCTCAGACTGGACACACACAAGGACGATTAAGACTGACTCAGGCATACTCTGCTCTGAAAAGGACGCATCAGTATATTGTATTCGGAATCATGTTGGTGTCGGTATTCATCTTAGTGCAGATTCTGTATCCCGACTACTACGGTCAGTTCGTTTCAGGTGTGGCGATGACAATGGGCCTCTATGTCTTCGCTTTGGCCTTCGGATTCGTGCTAGGTCTCGTGCTGGCAATCGTGCGCGTGTATGGAAACCCCATCGCCTCACGCATCTCAACAGCATATATCGAGATCATCAGAGGGACACCAGTTGTCACTCAGATGCTTCTCATTGCACTGGCGCCTCATGCGCTTAGAGACCTCATGCTTGCAATGGGTTATGGCGTCTGGGATGTGAGAGTGTTCTTGGCGGCGCTGTGTCTGGGCTTGAACAGTGCTGCGTATCAGGCGGAGTATCTGCGCTCGGCAATCACTGCCACAGGCTCGGGACAGATGCTAGCAGCCCGGTCACTGGGCATGTCGCGGGCCGCCAGCATACAATACATCATACTGCCACAGAGCCTGAGGCGAGTCATTCCAGCATGGATGAACGAGGCAACCTATCTGCCGAAGGTCACGACGGCAGCGTATATTGTCAGTGTGGAGGAGGTATTTGCATGGGCCAAGTTCGTCACATCCAGAGTGTTTCTTCCACTGCAGGTGTATGTCACAGTCGCTCTGTTCTTCATCGCCGTCATCATGCTAATCACTGCCTTGCTTGAGCAGGTACACGGAGCGACGAGAGTGCCCGGACTCTAGTTGTCCGTGTAATGCGCCGTCATTCAGACTCGTGAGAGATACCTCTTTATCCATTTGCAGCAAGTGGTCATTCAGTACTGCGTGGAGCGTCACATAGGCTTGAAGCAAAGAGCGACAATCATGGTTCTGGTGACATGCCTTGTGCTCGGCCTTGTAGTCAGCCCCGTAAGAGGTGCGGTTGTGGGAAGCACCTATTACTTCCGGGCGACTTGGTACGACAGCGAGTTCAGGTTAGACTCGGGAGACACCTTCAAGTCCACCACCACTGGTGAGTTCAAGGTGCACGTTTTCAATGCCACCAAGGTCAGCGGCCACGATGTCTACCAGTACAACTACAATGGATTCCACTACGTGACAGGAGCAGTGGCAATGAATGCGAATGACACAGTCCAGTTTCAGGACAACAAGGTCTTCTTCAGCTTGAACACGGCCGACCAAGACCACGACAACAAATCAGAGTCCTCATCTCTTGTGATATACCCTGCCACGAGCAGTGCTCATCCGGGCAGGAACCTGTTTGTGAACCCAGTGTGGACCACACATACAACGGACTGGAACACCGCGGTGAACCAAGCACAAGACAACCCGGCTGTCAAGTCGTTGACACAGGCAGCGGGTGACGGGGACTTCTCGCTGACCATTGAAGTCAACATCGAAGGCACAGTACCCGTCGGGAGTCATGTCGAGCCGGCGAATGGCACTGGAACCCATTCGTTCTCAGCCGCATATGACGACGACGGGATCCTGCTCTCGTGGTCATACTCATACACAGTCAGGCTCACTAGTGAGAATCACACCGCGTACACCAAGTTGGCTGGCAGTGTCGTGAGGACCTCAGGGGTCGGAGCCGGTCCTGTGACCGATGCTTCGTTAGCCAGCGCTGCCACCTACTTGGGGTTGGGCGCCATCGCTGGTCTGGTAATCGGAGGCTATGTTGGCAAGAAGTACGCATGATGCACGGCAGGGCCAAGGCTGCGAAATGTCGCGCAGGCAGAAACGGATGAAGAAATGGCTGAACGGTGTGTGAGTGTGCATTGAATAGAGATGCTGTCGGTGGGACACGTGAACAAGACCTCGAAGCTATCATCTCGCGTCTTCAGAGATTCAATCACGAGATAGTCCTGCTGCGAAACATATCGCGCCTCTTCGCCGAAATGGAGAGACCTATCGAGAGCACACTCTACACCCTTGTCCACATGATCCCGGAAGCCATGCGGTTCCCCACTCTCGCGTCCGCACGGGTGAAGCTCGCCAGAGATGAGTACGCCAGTGCCAACTTCCAGCAGACACAGTGGAGCACAACAACCCCTCTCACTACCCCTGAAGGTGTCGTTGGAGAGCTCGAGGTCAACTACACCGAGCTACCGCCGCAGGTGTCATCTGACGAGGTCTTTCTTCCAGAGGAGCGCAGCCTTGTCAGTGCCATCGGAGTCGAAGTGAGCCTGTACCTCGAAAGAAAGGAAAACGAGCGAGTACGGCAACAGCTCCAGCGGGAGATAGAGCTCTACTCATCGATTCTGAAACACGATCTCAGGAATGACCTCGGTCTAGTGGTGAGCAGTATCGACCTTGCCCGCATGATGCACGGAGAGGAGTCGCCACAGCTTGATGACCTGCTTTCGACAGCACAGGCTGTATGCCAGAGGATGACCAGCCTTCTGAATGTCTTCGCTCCACAAGAGCAAGAGGTCGTCAGAGACATCGTGGCACTAGTCGAACAAGCAACGCGTGCAGAGGCACAAGCGCACCCGAAACTGAAGATCACACTGGACAAGTCTGCGGTCACTGGACCACTAGTTGTCCCTGCAAGCAGACTTCTGCCAAGTGTCTTCGAGAACCTGCTGAGGAATGCGTCGAAGTACGCTGGACAGGAGGCTCATGTGAACGTACGTATACGCCGACTGGACAACCGTGTCGAGATCACTGTGTCTGACAATGGACCAGGAATCCCACAAGATGTACTGCCGCGTCTCTTTCAAAGGGGGGCCTCAAGCTCCGGGTCAGGTCTCGGCCTGTACCTCTCAAGAGAAGTGGTCAAGTCATTGAATGGGACAATCGAGTTGGCAGAGTCCGAGATGGGGGGCGCTACCTTTCGAGTCTTACTTCCTCTCAGCCTCTAGCCGTACACCTGCGTCAGTAGAGAGACCTTAGAAGTCGCTCAACCTCGTACCGTGAGATGACCGCAAATGGCCCTCGGCCTGCGGACGAGACTGAGGCACACGCGGCGCCGAAGTGGCCTGACCTTGACAGCTCGCCGCCACTCCTCAGAAACTCTATGAGAAACCCTATCATGTACATGTGACTGTAGCCACTCATGTCCACCACTCTGCTGGGGACAACGTACGGTATGTCAATGGCACCGTGATGGCAGTAGACAGTAGAGCCATGCACATCTCGGTTGACTATCACTATGAAGGGTCCCCGGCCCAGCAGCGACTCGACTGAGTCCTTCTCAGATGCTGATTCCGTCAGAAGGGAGAGTGAGAGAGGATCGACGAGGAGAACAGTGGTGTATGCCAGAAAGTCATCGATGTCATCCGGCACGGAGTATCTCAGTGCGCCGTAACTGCCAACCGTCCTGAGGCACCCTGCGACCTCAAGTGCTACTATTGCTTCGCTTCCTGCCGCAGCCTTCAGACAGGAGCAGCTCACTTCACTTATCGTGGGTGAAAAGTAGATTGTGCTCGCAGACAGGTGCTCGCGGTGCAGGTCCTTCCCTTCTATCTTCGAAGCAACGGACACTGCGTCCTGGCTCCTGGACCCGTCTTCTGACTCTGTGGTGATAATCTGTGTGGAGTGCGGGCCACGACGGTAGAGTCCGGTGGTGACAATCCCACAGGACGCGAGGTGAGCAACATGAATGTCATCGAAGTCAGTGCCCACACACGACACTATCCCTGTGCCCACTGCACCCAGGGTCTGTGCGCTCGCTGCATATACTGGGGCTCCTCCGAGTCTCTCCTCTTCTCTTCCTTTGGGCGTCACCCGCAGCTCGCGGTAGATGTGCCCTACAACCAGAAGCTCTAAGGCGCATCACCTCGGGCAAGAGTAACACGCAGAGGATTTCAATGTGTGTTGGATGTCCCCTCTGTATCACCCCTGCGAAGTGATGGGGGAGAATCGCATCCCGGTCAGATACCTATGTGTGTTGCTGAAATCAGCGATTGACGAGAACCAAGTCGCAAGTCTTCCAGACTGTGACAGTATACGACAAGATGCTTGCGCCCACAATCTGAGTCGACCGGCTCCAGTGTCACTGCGTTGCGGTTGTGGCTATCAGACAGGTTGCATGGGCAGGTCTCGCCGACGCTGGAGGGAACACCATTCTTGGCGTATGCACACCCTGCCTGAGAACGCTCTCGCCAATTCAGCCTAGACAGTGAGGCATCTTGTCTCGGCAGCACGGAGTTCTCATGTCGGAGCGCTCCAGCTGACGGTTGACGAGGCGAAAATGGCTGGTGCCCCGAGGCTCTGTCAGTCCCCGGGGCACTGCTTGATCACTGGTGCTCACGCCTGCTCCGGACTCGAACCACCACCCCGACCACCACGACTACAGGTATTGCCACCAATATCGAGATGGTCAATGCCACAGCAGACACATCCTCAAGGCCTTGCCAGCTCGCGACGAGAGGCACGGGTGGAGGCTTTGTGCGGTTGGTGATGCAGTAGGTCGTGCCGCCGTAGTAGTAGATCACGTCCTTGCCATCGAGACCATCGTATTGGCCAACCCGAAGGTAGGTGGGCGAGTGTGTCATCGCGTACGCACCCAGCACATCTCCGGTCGTCGACTCGATGATGGCAAAGTGCTCCTCAAGCATGAGCACAATGTCCATCACTCCGTTCTCATCCATGTCGGAGAGCACCATCTTCTTGGCTGTGGTGGTCGGCGCCTTGTAGTTCCATATTACCGAGTATGAAGGCCCATTGGACGCAATGATTCCAAGTTCATTGGTGTTCACAATCACCTCGGCTGTTGGCGTGCCGTCTATGTTGTACACGTCTATGCTCGCCACTGTCGCATTCATGTTCACCTGCCAGAACGTGCCGCTGGCAGCACTCCAAGTCCAGGCCCAGCCCCCGTCCATCGCTACGGCAAAGTCCGTGTAGCTGTCCCCGTTGAGATTGCCCACCGCGACATCCACGACGAGCGGGTAGCCACTAGGCCAAGACCCCGCAAAGGCGCCGTCGCCCTCCCACATGAACAAGTCTCCGTCATGTGATGAGGAGATGCCGAACACTGCGATATCAGTCCGTGGAGTGTTCCAGAACTGGCCTGTGCGCACCATGGTCGGGTAGAATGAGGTGGCGTTGAGCGACCCCTTATACTTCTCAATCCCCGTATTGTCGTAGATTCGGAGGTAGGTGAGGTTCGCTGCCGTCGTGTACAGTATGGCGTACTCGAGCCCGGTAAGAGTGGTGTCGAAGTCAGCCACGGAGAACACGTTGATGCGTGTACCCGTGGGTGCGACCTTCTCTATTGCACTCAGTGGGTGACCGTTGACACCGTCAAGCCCAATCACGCAATACACACCCGTCTTGTTGAGCAGGACGAGCAGGTCGTGCGTACCGTTTCCACCGAAGTCGCCGAACTGAATGTCGAGCACATGCCCGTTAGAGTCGAAGCTCCAGAGAAGATCTGGATGAACTGTGTCATAGACGTATATGTGGTCGTCGTTGCCAGCCACGATGCACTCTGGGGCGCCGTCCCTGTTGACGTCGTATGTCCAGACCCCACGGTTTGATTCGCGCCCAACAAGGGTTTCCTTCCAGTAGACAGACCACTGGTCGAATGCCTCCGGAGGATCTGGTGTCCATGGAAAGACCTCGTCAATTGCACGCACGTCGCCGCTGGTAGACCTGAACCCGGCAACTTCACACATGCCGTCCTCATCGAAGTCGCCGACTGCCACTTGATTGTAGCTGGCCCCGGCTACGGAGTCAAAGTACACCACGACACCGGTCAGTGCGTCCAATGCGATGAGGAAACCGTCAGAGGTACAGATGCCCACACCCAGTCTGCCGCCCGCAAACGTGCCCAGCATCGCATCATTGATTGTTCCATGGTCAGGAGCGTCCCACATGTAACTCCATATGACACGCCCTGAGGTGAACTCCTCCAAGTACACTCCGTGCTGAGTGACGTAGACTGCCTCGAACACACTATCAAGGTCGAAGTCTTCGACCCATAGCCAACGGATGTTGTCGGGTGGGATGACTGTCGAGTTGTAGATCACAGAGCGGTTCACGGGGTCTATCGCCCAGAGGTGTGCAAGCCCGGTCACGATGTCATCTACCCCGTCCGAGTTCAAGTCCGCCAGCGCCATCCGAATGAGATCGCCGCCAGTGGATGCATGTACTCCGAACATGATTGAGCCATCAGTCCCGTTGAGGAAGTAGAATGAACCGTTTATGGCCTTCACAGCAACATCCAGGTGAGCACTTCCGGTGAAGTTGCCCACCACAATCGAGTGGCCACCCATACCAACCGGTAATGTTGTGTTCCAGAGAACTGTCCCGTTTGGCTGAAGGGCAACAACCCATCCATACACGCATCCAGTCACAAACTCGGTCGTCGGGTCGCCATGAATATCACCCATAGCAACCCCGTCAGGGAAGATAGGTCCCACGAGAGTATGACTCACAGCTATTCCGGACTCAGCTCTCAGTATCGTGAAGTTCCCATCCCATCGACTGACACCAATGTATGGTTGTCCACTCGAAGTGAGATTCCCGACCTCAATCCAGAATGGGTCTCCTGTGTACAGACTGTTTACCCAGAGCTGTGTACCATTGCCGTCATAGCAACGCACTGCTCCGTTGTCCTCACCGACTACTATGTCATCACGCCCGTCCCCATTCACATCAAAAACCGCCAGTGGTTGGCTGAGTCCGAAGTAGGAGACCTGTGCACCAATGGTGCTATTCCACAACTCCGCGGAATGGAGCAGGTTGACACGTCCTGTGCCAACGTCAACGTACTCGAGGGCGTATGACTCACCTCTCTCACAGGACACGGCTATCTCCTCGAAGCCGTTGCCATTCGAGTCATAGACAGACACTCCGGTCACCGGCTGTGCGTATATGCTTGAAAGCCATGCCTCCTCGTGTTGCATGATCCCGCCTCCGGTATTGGAATGGGTCAGCTCATATATGCCCACCCGGTTCTCGAATCCCACAGCGACCTCACGTCTGCCATCGCCATCCGTATCGCCGACATCCATGTCCACGACACTCTCAATGTTGAAGTGCGAGAACCTCGAGGAGGGATTGATTGCCCAGAGTAGTGTGGCGCTCTCGTGATACTTGGCCCTGTGGTAGGGGCTCACAGCCCCGGATATGTACGCAGGGCTGAGTTCAGTCGTTCCGGGTGACCAGAAGTCGAACGCATGCACCTGCATGAATCCGCCGCCCCTGAGCCCAAGCACACTCGGGGAGAGTGCGTTCGGTGCGTACATCTTCACCGTTTCGTTGAAGTAGTACTGCACTCCGCCTCCGGGCAGTTCTACTCGAATCCACGACTGCGGGAAGGTGGCAAGTGGCTCGTGTTGGCGCCACATGGTGTAGGAGTTCGAGTAGCTCATCTGGATTCGGTCCTCGACAGGGGACTCGACTGACTCGTACGTCACCATTAGCGTTTGTTCGGGAGCGTCGAGCATCCCAATGTCAGGATTGACCTCATTGTTGTAGGAGGAGGTGGCCTGATACACGGGGCTGTCGGTCCAGATGAAAGAGCTGTTGCTTATCGTCACAAAGATGTCAAGGTCCGTCTTGGCAAGCGTGTTGTTGCGCCCCGAGAAGGCCAGAGCGTAACCTCCATCAGGTAACATCATGATGTCAGCGGACTGCACATAGTAGTCCAAGTAGTTCCTGAAGCTTACTGTACTGGAAAAGGACCAGGAGCCGCCCCAGGATGAGAGCGTCCTGTAGTACAGTAGATTGTTTGTCTGGTAGGTGTATACAAGCCCAAGCTGGCTTCCGATTCTGCACAGAGACGGGTAGTCCCGCTGGGAAGAGGTGGGGAGTTGCGACCTTGGACTGTCCCATCCGCCACCGAGCCACTTTGACACCCAGATGTCATAGTTGTCAATTCCGCCGTAGTAGACATAGGTCTTCCATGTGAGATACAAGGTGCCATTTGGATTAAGGAAGAGGGAGGGCTGATACTCCTCTACTTCACTGCCTGAGTATGGAGGATACGTGCCAGTGTACACCTGCTGGGCATCTGACCATATGCCAAGTGGGACGTAATGGGACTTGTACCACAACTTGCCAGCCCTTGTGAACACGGACACTATCCAGTCATTGTTGTTGGTGAAGTAGTAGGCGATGTCGTTGTCGCCGCGGGAGGTCAGATATGGCTGTTCTCCAGTGTTGAGTATGCTCTTGAGGTCCAGATAGGGATAGTTCGGGGAAGACGTGACGACATCAACCTTCACGTAGCCCTCAGCTGCAGAGTACTCCCAGATATCGAACCCCTGACTGTGACCTATGATGATCTCCTGTGCAGAGTCGTAGTCCTGGTCATCGATCACAAGGCTCGTCACTGGGTTCCAGTAGGTCACTTCCATCGGAGCGCCCCATGCCTCGGCGAACGTTGCCCCGCGCCACTCGTACACCTTGACAAACCCGTCCTGTCGAATCTGAGTGACATTGGCTCTTCCTCCGATGATGAGCTCGCGGAAGCCGTCCTCGTCAGTGTCACCGGTGACGATGGTCTCAATGGACGCTTTCATGAAGTCCTCGTTTGCCCCATTACCAATGAGGTAGTATCGTCCTTCGAGAGAGGGACTGCTCATGAAGTACTCGATTGAAGAGTACCAGGAGTTGAAGGCGATGTTGTAGACGAAGAGGAATGGGCCTGCCGCAATGACAAGCTCCCTCTGACCGTTCAGGTCAAGGTCGTCGCCAGCGGCAAGTGCAGTTATCTCGCTCACATAGTCCCAGCCCTCAGTGTCTGCGAAGTCCGAGTCACGTAGGTCGATTGTGTAGACGAGGCGATACGTGTCATCGATGCCGGTGTCCTCAAAGACGTAGACCTGCAGGTCGGTGGATGCTATTAGCTCACGCAGGTTGTCGCGGTCCAGGTCACAGCCTGCCACAATGTGCTTGACATGGTCCCATATCACGCGATGGAAAGTGCCTGACAGACCCTCCAGTTCTTCCCACATGTACGGGCTGGTGTCACTTATCACAGTGTGGTTTATGTCAAAAGACCGGAAGGCACGCTTGTAAGTGTTGTTGACCATGTGCTCGAAGATGTATATGTTGTTGTCATAGTCACCCACAATCACCTCGCCCTTGCCGTCAGAGTCTACATCGCCTGTGCGCACTGTGAGCGTCCAGTTCTCAATATCCGCCGAAGTGCTCCATGACTCGGTCGCATGATAGCCGAAGTTCAAGGCGTTCTTGCTCTGGATAGAGAACTCGTATCTGTACACGGTGGGGTATGTGGCCAGAGCATAACTGGCACTCTGGTCGTAGACTGGATAGAATATGGCCATCTGCTCTGTGTCCTGCTTGTAGGCCATCATCGTGTACTGCCCACCACCCAGCGTCACCATCGCCTGGTTGACCTCAGCCCAGAAGTCCTGAGGCAGGTTCCAGTTGTAGGGCACAATGCGAATCCCCGTGAAGTGGTTGTACTTCAGGTTGGTCTCAGGCCTGCTGTTTGAGAAGAGCTTCTTGTTCTGGACCCAGACAGGATCATCTCTCGTGCCCTTGTTGAGCCAGCATGTAGCTCCCTCACGAGTGTCATAACTCAGAATCAGGTCAAGGTCTCCGTCATTGTCTATGTCAGCGACCTCTGGCTGACCCCAGTAGTCGTTCATGGAGTCTCCACTGTTCATGATGTCAAAGTAGCCCTTGTGCATCCGGAACTTGGGCACCAGAGCGCCTCCGGGGATGCCTATGTTCTCACAGTAGTAGAGATAACCGGTCGACAGTATCATGTCCAGGTCTCCATCCCCATCCCAGTCCACGAACTTCATCCTTGGGACCGTCTTGGCGTTCGACAGAGCGACTACTATATCACCCGTGTCATCGACCTCAGCAGAAGTGTAGGTGTTAAGCGTAGAGAAGGGGTCGGTGGAGAGTTCTCTAGTATAGAATATGATCTCGCCCCACATCAGACCTGAGCCACTGCCGTATTTGTCCGCTAATGATATCTCCGGGTTGTAAGAACCCACCGCCGCCACAGGCATCTGGAACACGTTGAACAGTGCAAGTTCAACTGATATCATATCGGTGGGGGTGTACTCGTTCTCGATTCCCGTAAAGTAGCCCTCTGCGGTGAGGTCTTCCTCAAGACTGCCTCCCACCGTGTTCCATGGGTTGGGATCCGTCTTGTACACATAGATCTGGTTGCCCGAGTCGACGACTATCATCTCGTGGGGGTTCATTCCACCCACCCAGTCCAACTGGTACAGGTCACCTACAGTCCAGTGACGGTAGGTTCCTGCGACGGGCATCTGATAGGCGACACCGCCAGCAAGCCATGTGGGTATGTTCGTAGTGTGACCCAAGTACACCATGTCCCACACGTTCGTGCCCAGGCTGAAGAAGTCGTCACGTGAAGAGTCCCACATGAGGTCGTACTTGAGCGTGGTTGCGTTGTACTTGAAACCGTAGAAGTTGCCTATGACAGTTGAGACTAGAAGCCGGTCGGGTTCGTTGGGTGGGCCGTACAGGTTGAATGCCTCGGGCAGCGGACCGATTGCCACCGTGAGTGCTGTCGTAAGCTGAGTATAGACTTGCATCAGCTCAATGGAATCTATCCGATACTGCACACCATTGAAGACTGATATCTTAAGATAACGGAACCAGTCCCATTGCCGCGCACCGAGGGCGTCGTCCACATCGACATACAGGTAATTGCCAGAGACGAACATCCGCTCCCTCTCAATCTGCTCAAAGTCGGTGCTGCTCTGGCCGACTGACACGTTGACATTCAAGAGATTGGGTGCGGCATAGAACTTGATTCTCAGGTCCCACGCTGAACTTGCACTTCCCGTACCCTCCTCATCACGTCCAAAGTCGATGATGGCCGTCGCATTGGGTGCCGTGTTGGCATTGAAGTAGGTATAGTGCCCATCTGAGGCGTTGGCCATTCCAGTGTTGTAGGGGTAGGCTTCGGCAGGGGGCTCGGCATAGCCTCCAACCATGGTGTAAGTTATCGGCTCAGGAATGTCTGTGCCGTTGGCTAGGCGATAGGTCACGTTGTTTGCCTTGACAACTGCATCCGCCCAGAAGTCCAATCGCCACGGCGCCTCGGGCTGCATCTGCCACTCGTCCCATGGCCGGTACACTCGCTGGTAGCTGTATGTGTTGGTTGCCTCGCTCCAGTCAAGAACGAACACACCCTGACCCTGAGCGACCAATGCAATCTCCTCGCCGTCTGTCTGGTCGAGCTCTCCAATCTTCATGTCGATGATTGGTGTCCATGTATAGTTCTTGGAAGTCCAGACTAGCTTGTAGTCGTTGTCGTTGATGAGCGGGAACGGCTGACCGTTTATCATCAGGTGCACACCGTCATTCTCGAAGACATATACGCGACCCTCTCGAGTCCCGGCAACAATCTCCGGAAGACCATTGAAGTTGGTGTCACCATAGGCCAGCGCGTAAATCCTACCGGTGATGGCGTCGCCGGAGTCCCAGACCTGGCGGAACTCAATCCAATGTTCATCACTGAACGGGTAGTTTGAGTGAGTGTCGTACTCAAAGCATCTCACCTTGCCGTCCCAACCACCGATGATGATGTCTGCACGATAGTCACGGTCAGCATCATATATCTTGACATCGAATGCACGGAACGTGTGGGGAGATGTCCAGACGTGATCAAACATGTTCTCAGTGTTTGCCTGAGGGTCGTAGATGTGCCTCTGCTCGAAGAGGTAGACAAAGCCGTCAGCACTTGCGGCTGCAACTTCAATGAAGTCGTTCAGGTCTGTGTCACCCCAGGCCAGAGCCATCACGTCGGAGCGTATGATACTGTCACCACTGTCCCAGACCTTGTCGAAGTCACCGGTCTCGGAGTTCAGTCGCCAGATGTGAATCTCATTGTCATAGAGGTATCCGCCACCCAGCGCTAGGAAGCCGGTCGCCTCGTCGTAGGCGATTGCATGAATTGCAGCCTTCGTCTTCCAAGGCTCAAATATGGTCGAGTACGCGTTGGTCTTGTCCTGAAGAACGAGACCAAGGTCCACCTCACTAGGTATACCAGGCTCGGTGTCTTCGGCGAGTTCCTTCAACACCTGGTTTGGAAAGTCATCAGGAGAGAGCTCCTCGTCGCCTATTGACTCCACAACTGCCTCCGCCTCGCCTGCTGAGAGGGTCGGAGCGGGAAGCGTTGGGATGATGCCAAATGAACCAACCAACATTACCAGCGCGATAAGCGCAGCCAGACTGAATACTCTCGTTCTCATCTTATACTCACACTCCTCCCTTCTTGCCTGCTTTGGAGGCGCCTTTCTTTGTGCTCTTCGTGGACTTTGCTTTGGAATCAGATTCAGCCTCTTCGGTCGAACCTTCGGTCACACCGCCATCTCCGCCTCCGCCTCCGCCTCCTCCGCCGTCAGCAGACTTCCCTTTGGATGGTGCACCGCCTCGACGAAGCACCTTTCGTCCAAGCCAGCGGAAGGTCCCACGTACCTTCTTGGTCTTGTGATCGACGACGCCAAGCACGACCACGAGACCTACAACTCCACCCGCGAGAGCCACAAGATGCCACGGGAATGGTGTGTCACCGGGCAGCACCACAAAGTGGGCGGTGGTTGCATGGATCACCCCAGTGTAGTTGCGGCCGTAGACTTCAAGGGAGATGTTGCCAGTGCTCCACCTGTGACCTGTACTCTGCCACATGCCTGCGGCGGGGTTGTAGCTCAGAGATATGTTGTTGCTCCATCCCGTACCATTGTTGTATCTGAACCAGACGTCCTGGAACGGTGTGAAGTTGGCCACGCTGACCTGTGTGTCCTGATAGGTCCTTGCGCCAGTCAGCGGGATCATCACTCTTATCGTGCTGACACCACGCATCACTGCCAGAGCAAGCTCAAAGTCGTGCTTTGAGGTGAAGGTCAACGGGTCCAGACCGAGAGAGACCTCAAGGCCGTCGGAGTAACCGTCCTTGTCAGTGTCCATCTTCAGAGGACTGGTGCCATAGACGTAGTACTCGGCACCATCAAGAAGACCGTCCAAGTCTGAATCGGGGTTCATGATACCACCACCCATGGTGCCCTGCAGCCCCAGACCGAACTCTATCCCGTCGGGCAACCCATCGAAGTCCGTGTCGAACTCGAGTGTGTCAGGTATCCCATCGTTGTCCGAGTCCGTGTCCATCGGGTCCGATTCGTAGAACAGCACCTCAGCACCATCAGGTAGACCATCATTGTCGGAGTCGGGGTCGGTCGCGGAGGTGGCATACAGAGCCTGTGCAAGTACGACGGGAGGCGGCATGTCAGAGAACCCTGCCAGATAGAAAGGTGGGACGTAACCGCCAATAGTACCATTGTCGCCCTCGCCTATGCCAGTGGACCAGTTCTCCGGAGGCCAAGACCCGTAGGGCCAGATCTCTGTCAGGGTCTCTTCGTCGTCGTACAGGCCATCCCCATCCGTGTCTGCCTGAAGAGCCGAGGTGTTGTATACCCAGATCTCATACCAGTCGGATATAGTGTCGTTGTCCGTGTCATTGTTCGACGGGTTGGAATTGAATACGACCACTTCCTGATAGTCACTCAGAGTGTCATTGTCACTGTCGAAGACGACCGGTGAAGTGTTGTAACGCAGACGGACCGCAGGTATCTGGTATGGATAGATTATGCCGGTCACATTCTCCAGGAACAGCTCACTGCCGTCCGCTAGCCAGTCATCATCTGTGTCCTTGTCCAGCGGGTCTAGAAGCACTGGGTCCATGTATGGAATAAGGCCTGATGCGAGATACAGCTCTATTGCATCATCCAAGCCATCCAGGTCAGAGTCAGGAGATGTGACGTTTGTGTGATACAGCATCACTTCGTCATAGTCGCTCATCGGCCATGTCATGTCACCATACTCATTGGGTTGAGTTATGCTGTCCATGTCGGTATCCCAGTTGAGCGGGTCACACAGGTAGGTCTTGATCTCCTCACCATCCGACAGACCGTCGCCATCAGTGTCATAGACAAAGCAGTCAGTGTAGTACACAAAGAACTCCTCAAAGTCCGTGAGACCATCATTGTCCGAGTCTTCATCCATCGGGTCACTGCCCGTATAGAGGACCTCGAAACCATCACTGAGACTATCACCATCGCTGTCATCGGCCATTGGGTTTGAATGCCAGAAGAACAGCTCCTCACCGTCGCTGAGTCCGTCAAAGTCTGAGTCAAAGACAGTGGGTGAAGTGCCGTACCGGAAGAACTCGTCACCATCTGCGACCATGTCGAGGTCCGTGTCCGGCGAGAGCGGGTCAGTGCCCAGCAGCAGGTCGGTCATGTCCGGCAGGCCGTCGTCATCAGTGTCTGCGTCCAGATAGAAAGTGTGGTTGCTGTCCTGACGCAAGACGCCTTCAAGACCATCCAGCAGACCATCGTCGTCGCTGTCACCGTCGGTTGGGTCGCTTGGAGGATCGAGGCATAGCTCGTAGCCATCACTGTTCAGCCATGCGCCGGGTGGCGGGTTGGTGCGATCGGCTTCCGACACACCAGTGTCGCCATCAGTATCAGGATTGCACGGGTTTGTGTACACATGCTTGTCGTATGGTTCGCCCTCGTCGTCATAGAGGATGATGTCGAAGCCTCTCACCTCAGCGCCGTCGTTCATCGGCCACTCCTGTCCCTCAGTACCTGCCGGGTGCAGTCGGGTGTTCAGCATATGGTCGATGTCTCCGTTGTACAACTGCAGGTAGGAGTCGTCATCAGTGTCAGCATCAAGCGGATGAGTATAGCCATAGTTGAAGATGAGAGGTGATGGGTCAGACCCTGAGCCTGCGGTCTCATTGTAAAGTGAGTCGAGACCGTAGTATGCGCCTCCGGGGCCCTCCTGTCCATCAAGCAGGGTGTCGCCGTCAGTGTCAGGGTTCAGCGGGTCGGTATGGTCATCGTACTTCACGCCACCAATCACCACGTACTCCACAGTCGGAGTGCACTCGGTGAGGTCCCATCTTGTATAGACCTCATATGCGTCAGTCAAGTGGTCACCGTCGGTGTCCTGAGCAAAGGGCGACGTGCCGTATACCCTTACCTCCTCATAATCGGTCAGATCGTCCCAGTCTGTGTCCTGGTTTCTTGGATTCGTGCCCAAGTCCCACTCCTCTCCGTCGAGAAGACCATCACCGTCTGTGTCAGGGTTGACCGGATCGGTGTACATGGTCTGAACCTCAAGCTTGTCGTTGGCACCATCACCGTCTGTGTCAGGGTTGTTGGGGTCAAGACCGGGAACGCTCTCCTCGTACTCGTCAGACAAACCGTCGTCATCTGTGTCGAAGCCAACGCCGGACTTCTGGAACTCCTCATCGGTCTTCTTAGGACTCAAGTCCCAAGGCCCGCCCGGTTCCCAAGTCCAGCTCGCATCGTCATCAAAGAAGAGGAAGCGGAATGTGACCTTCACAGTGAACATGAGCCGCAATGTTATCTTCATCGGGTCGTTCGACGACAGGTCTTGGAAGAACGTGAGTATGATCTCGAGAGAACCATCAATGATTATCGCCACTATAAGCAAGTCCAACGGAATGTGAATCGAGATTCCGAAGGTCACCGCGAGAGTCAGAGTCGACACTTCGGGCGCTATTGCTGACGCAGCCTTCTTCACAATGTCAAGCTCGACGGCCAGCCAGATTGTTATGCTAATCATGTCGAGACCAAGGAACTCCATGACGGCTGCGAGAGCCCCGCCACCAAGACCGGCGGTGAATATGTCAGCCAGTGTGAATGTCTTGCCTAGTGCTATCTTGATGTGAAGGGCCCACTCCACCACCCTCATGAAGTCCTCCCACTCGAACATCCCATTGCGGAAGGTGAACAGATTCAGTACGAACTTGGCCGAGCCCTCGAATGAGAACTCAAGCCCGAACATCTCCATGAGTAGACCGAGGATGGCATTCTTGGAGGAGTCGAAACCACAGACACCAAGCTCGGCATAGAACTGCGGCGTTATCTCGAAGAAGGAGAATATGACCTTGAAGAAGTCGCCAATGTTGCTTATCGAGAATGTGGACCTCGCATCGAAGATCATGCTTGTAATCAAGTCAGAGAGTGGGGTCAGGTCGATGTTAAACTCCGCACGGATTCCCAGAGCAATGCTCAGGTCGAACAGAGACCACTCGCCAAGCCCGATGGGCAGCGTCGTTGAGTATCCCAACAGGTCGTTCATTCCGGCAAAGAGACCCTCTATCATGCTCTCCAGCTCGTCGAAGAGCGGGTCGAGCATCCCAGTGAGCCAGTCGAGGATCTTTCCGACCATCCACTTGACACCGTCGGTGAATATGCCCTTTATGTCCATGAAGAACTCCAAGATCGTCTGCAGCAGGGATGGGTCAATGATGCCGGAGAGATAGGGCGACGCGGCCGCCATTATCTGGTTTATGACCTCAGTAGCGCTCGGTGCGCTCTGCGGGTCGATTCCAAAGGCCTTGGGGAAGAAAGACTTGAGCAGCGTGAGTACGGGGTCAAGCGGGACTTGGTCGAAGGAGGGGAACGTGCCGAGAAGAGACCCGGCAGACATCAACAGCGACTGCATGATTCCCTGGAAGCTCTGGTCCTTGGCGAACTGAATCAGGTTGATGACACCGCCGGCTATCTCCGAAACGGTGGAGAGCACTTCTTCAACGTCAGGAAGACTTGCGAGATAGTCCTCGATGTCCAAGTACTCTATCGCATGCATTATCATCTGAGGCAGATTGCCGAGTTCCGACTCGAAACCCGACACCGTCTTGCTCACCATCTGCTTGAGGGAGTCCGAGTCAGACACCATCGCGATTATGCCCAGTATCGGGCGGACTGCATCGTTGAACGCTTCGATTAGGTCAGCAGCGTCAGAGAGTGTGAAAGCACCGTGGCTGGCGGGCACTAGCTCGTTGATGAGGCCTTCAGCAATCTCGAATAGGTCTGGCAACTGGTTCTTGTCGAATCCGTCAATGTAGAAGCCTGCGAGTAGTGTGATGACATCCCTGATGAGTTGACGCATCTGTGTCGAGACGTCACCCGAAGTTGCAGCCTCAACCACGCTGAGTAGCTGAGTCTTGAAGCTGTTCAGATCCGGCGCGGGACTCTCCTTGTAGACCTTGGTGATGTTCAGTAGACTCCGGGCAAAAGTTTCCACATCAGTGACCATCCCGGAAGGAACGAGCTCGTTCAGCATTTGCTTCACAAGCTCAACTATCGTGTCCGCGTCAAAGCTGTCCACCAGACCCGCGGCTGTCATGGCCATATTGAAGACGGACATTATCTGCTCGACGACGGTCTCATATCCGGAGATGTCCGGGATGAGGCTGAGCAGGTCGTCCCCGACAGCCTCAACGAATCTTCCAAAGTCCTTTGTTGTCAGGAAGTCAATTGCAGAGGAAACGAAAGCCACAAGTCGCGGCAACAGTGTGGACACCTGCGAGGGCAGGAGACTGAGCGTGGCCGTCAGGGTCTTGTTGAGAACGGCCTGAAGTGCGTTCTTTGTGAAGAAGCCGAACAGCGTGTCGAAGACTCCTTTGCCTTCCGAGATGACCTCGTCGATCAGAGTGGAAAGACTGCTGCCAACGCCGAGCAGGTCAAATAGGAAGTCCGTCACTTCTGAAGGAATGACCTCGGGCAGCAGAGCCTCGACGAGTTCCAGAAGGATCTCGACAAGGTCGCCCCAGTCGCCGCGCAGGTTGAACAGGGCCTTGAGCAATATGTTGAGGTAGTCCTTGTACTCCTCGATGAACGGAAACTCCGAGGCCAAGGCGTCTATTACTGACTTGAGAGGTGAGTCTGCATCAAAGTCACTCACGATGCCGATGAGAGGTTCTATCACCTCGAAGGCTTCGGCGAGGGAGTCCATGACATCTGAAGGTATGGATATGACTGTCTGACCCTCGTCCATGAGGACGTCAAGCAGGACGTCGATTATCTCACCAATTGGTCCATTGAGGGCTGAGAAGAGAGGAATCTCTCCCAGTATGAAGTCCGTTGACGCAAGCTCTGCAGGAGAGCTCAACTTGACCATAGGTGAGAAGTCGCTCGGGAGGTCAGCAAGTGGCAGCTCTTCAAGAGAACCGTCAAGACGCATCTCATACGCAGCCTTCTCCAGACGTGGTGCGTGACGTGCCCACATCTCCTCAGTTCGTCTTGCCAAGGCTTCAGGGTCCTCCTCGCCGACAATGTCGACGGGTTCCAGTGTCCGGCCCACAAACTCCTGCATGTTGTCGCCATATAGCTTTATGGCCATCGACTTGAGGTCCTTTGAGGCGCGGTCGTACTTGGGGTCAATGTGAGCCCTCTGCTCTACAATGTCCGCCACGGTCCAGACATCATAGAGAATGAGTAGCATACCATCGATCTGTTCAGAGTCACTGTGATGGACATTCGTGTCCAGATCTGACAGACGGTACTTGAGCGATAGTGTGTTTCCAGTGCCAATAACATGCTGAGAAGACCTGTACTCGGTGAGCACCTGATGGAACTCCGCCCATGTCGCGTTTCGTTCCGAGAAGACCACCTCGTTGACTCCCGTCCGCAGGGCATAGATAGCAATCCAAGGCTTCGCCTGCAACCAGTACTGAATGTCACTGAGTGAACTGACCGGGATGAGCACCACACCATTCACCCGGTAGGAGAGTATCTCGTGCACCGCGGTTGCTACTGCAGAGAGTATCTCGTCTCCGGGGTCATAGAATATGTATATGGGGGCGAGGTCATACCCCGGGAACGGCCTCGGAAAGATCTCCGGGGCGTCCTCAGGAAGCATCTGGCCTGCCATGACTCCCTGAGGGATGATGCCAAACATGAACACAAGAACAAGACTCAGTGATAGGATCTGGACCTTGGACCGCTGTCTTCTCATCGATAGACTCACCTGCAATTGATACCCGATATGGAGTGCTCTGAAGCAGCTTGGACACTTGCTCTACCAAGACTCATGTTCGTGGTGGCTCAAACAAGGTCTGCGGCAACTTGACCGAACACTCTCACTATCAGGCAACTGAGCGCAAACAAGATGAGCGGTTATTTCGAACGGATATAACGCTTTTGGACAGGCTCCTTCAGACAGCGTGAGCTTGGGAGAGTGCACATTCTGTGACCGATGACGCGGAACTGGATGGACACAGGTCTGACTGTACCGAGTCCTCTGCAGCACGCCCAACCGATTTGACCGTTCATTCTCAGTTAGACAGAATTGGACACAGGCATCCTGTCACTCCCAGAAGACGGCACTGGGGTCACTCCTCGAGGTCTCGTGAGGTGTCGAGCCGACCTCGAGCTCTCCGTTCCCACACGGAAGTGTACATGCACCACGCAGCGATGTCTAAGACCGTCCAACTTCTGGGCAGCTGCTGCTAGCCCATGCAATGTCCGTGTCCATCGGGACCGTGTCAGTTGCTACCAGTGGGCTGGACGTGTGTAGAAGGACCATACGTCAAGCGCTACAATGTCTCGGTACCCATGCATACGTATGAACCGCCACGTCATTCATAGATAGCTGGAAGGTCCGACGAGGAGTCATGGTACGGGCAGCAAAGGTTCGGCGAAGGACTGCATAGGTACGGCCACCTTGACACTAGGAGAAGTACTGGCGAACAAGCCCCTCAGCATTCCCAAAGGCCGCCACATTGCCATCAAACCGGTCCAGTGCATCGCGATACTCGCTCTAAAACGCCAGGCTGAATGCCTCGAGGCGGTAGCGAAGCTCTGGGATTGACCTCTGAGCCACCAGCATGGAAACGAAGTGCTTTCTGCGGTGAAAGAGGATGGTTCTCTTACCGTACTCTATCTCATCGAGTCCTCCTGAGTCGGCCAGGATCTCCCCGATGAGAGTATTGATACCGCTGATTGCCCCGGCAACAAGCATACCGTCCTTCGAGTCCGTGTCTTCCGTGCCTGACTTGTCGTCAAAACGCCGAAACCTGAAGTCTACGATGGGGAGGGATGCCTCAGAGCCCATCACCAGCAGGCGGTCCAGAGAGAGCAGCCAGCTCAAGTCCTCTGCCGAAGGTATTCCGCGCCATGAGTAGCTTATCATCAACGACCCAGCCAGAACCAACGCGTTCTTTGCCATGAAGACCTCAGGGACACCCCACAAGACCAGCATGAAGTTTGCAAACCCGCTCATGGCAAATCCAACGCCAAAGTAGAGCTCCGGAAACGTCTTCCGCGCGGTCTCCAGTTCCATTACACGCTCGATGTACGTGTATGTCACATAGACAATCGCGATGGACAGTCCCACGAACACTAGCCACGTTGGACCCCCAGTGAACATGGGCACCAGTGACACTATGGTATAGGCCACACTAATGAGAAACACATAGTACTTGCCTATCCCAACGAAGGCAAGGTCCGACTCCATAGAGTACACGAGGTACAGGATTCCACCAATCCATACGAATGTCCCGACTGCAGACAGGTAGCTCGCTTGTACATAGGGCGCATAGAGGTAGTCCATGTTGGTCATGAATGTGTACACGGCAAAGGTCGCGAAGTATGCTGAGAGACCGCCCGCCCCAGACACGCGTCCGGGCCGCTTCTTGTAGAAACCATAGGATATCACCACTAGTACAGACGCAGTCAGGAATGTGAATCCCACATTGACGTCCCGTATCACGATAGATGCAAGGTCGAGCTGCATATCCATCCGACGCTCCAGAATCGTGCAGTCGTTTCATCTCAGATTCCGTTATAAGGTATTAGCACATAGGAGTGTAAGAGTCCGGGAAATAGGGAACACTTTTCAGACCTGACGTTATTCGGATGCCCACAGGAAGTGGATGGCTTGAAGCGAATGGACTCCGAGTCCCTCAGAATGGGAGTCGGTATGCTGGCGATGGGTTCACTGGGGGTCCTATTCATCGCTGCAGAAGTGCCATGGAACACTCCAAGTGCGGCGACGGCAGTGTACTCGGTGCTCGCATTCCTCTGTATCACGATGACAGTGTGCAGCGCGAGCCGCATGAGGATTGACAGGTCACCCCACCACGGCGTGTTCGCAGCAGGCACAGCACATGCAGCGATTGTGTTGGGTGGTGCAAGCATCTTCTACCTGTACAACCACGAGGGTCCTGCACTCCATGCAACCACCCCGGGGATAGCCCTCAATCTTGTCGCTCTTGCGACCACCGGGCTCATAATGATGCTTCATGCCAGACTGCAGTCCAGTCCACAGCGGAATGAGTCCGTATGGATGACACGGAGGGCCCTTGGTACGCTGATTGCTGTCCCAACCGCACTGTTCGTTGTCGCGATGGCCTTCTTCAGGCAGCCTTTCCCGCCCTGGCTGTTTCTGTCTGTCGGCTACTTGGTTGGTGGGGTGGCAGTCTTCGCATACCTAGCGGCCGCAATCATCATGTATCGTCAATATCGGACTACTGCTTCGAGCGAGTCGATACGACTGAGCGTGTCGTTCGTACTACTTGCCGGGGCCGCCGCATCACACATGTCAATCATGCATTCGCCATCGTTTCTCTGGCTTGCCATGGTCACATTGATGGCAATCTCGTTTGTAATCGCGATTGTCGCAAAGGGATACACCTTCTTGGTAGATGTGGGAGTGGAAAGGAATAGCGCATACCTGATCTCGGTGTCAATCAGCGCACTGGTCGTCCTCCCATTTCTAACTTCAGTACTACTGCAGGCATTAGTCCCAGTCTATTCACATGTCGACGTGGGCGCCGCCGCTGCCATTCATCTGGCAGGAGTCGTTCTCACCGGCAGCCTTGCATATGCCACGTTCGTCAGGTCGAGGACACTCAGCTCGCAGAACCTCAGTATAGTCATTATGATGCTGCTGACATGGTCAGTGTCAGAACTGGCGATGGCCCTGATATATGCCGGCTCAATGCTCGGTGGACCTTCCGAATCCCTCATGCCATATGTGACGGGAGCGCTGACCCTTGTCCTGTTCCTGTCGCTGGCAGTCCGGATTGTACTTAGACCACAAGTGACAAGAGCTCGCCATTCGGGCCTGTTCTATCTGGCCGTCATGGCGGGCTACGCACTACTGGTTGTGGTCGCTGAAGCGTTTCAGCGGGTCATCGGCTCATCTCTTGGTGATGATCAGATTCGAAGACTGGACGCCAGTGTCCTCCTCGGACTTAGCTATGTGGGCCTATTCATTCTGCTCAGTCTGATTCTTCTCCTTGCGGGAAAGTGGGGAGGAACAGTGACCTTCGATGCAGCGGCCACGGGCGCAGTCGCAATATGGCTAGTGATGATGATAGCCAAGGCTAGCTTCTCACCCTACACGATTGGGTGGTGGGCCGGAGAGGTACTGCTGGCATCGTCGTCAGCCATTCTTCCGTTTACGATGGTTCGTTCCCAGATACGTCACTCCTGGAATGATGAGGCCCTGCAGCGCAGCCAGGCTGCTCAGATCGCTCTTGTTGCAGAGATGGCCCTTGCACACCATCGCGCGACACTGGACACTCTGGAAGACCTGATTCAATGCAGAAACCCGACTGACGAGACACTGGCCTCACTGTCTGCGAGCATGAACGAGGTGTCACATGCTCATGACCTTGTCAGAGTCATCGATGCAATAGTCTCTGGACACCGGTTCTCGCCGGAGGTGTTGGAGCCACTCGACTTCGTTGGTTGCATCACAGAAGGGGTTGCGAAGCAGAGAGGAGGTGGGACTGTCGAGTACAAGGTGGACCGAAAGACAGGGGAGTGCGTGGTGATGGCCAACTCGTTTCTGTCTGAGGCAGTCCAGCTCTTCGTCAGCGGGGTGGTCACAAGGATAGGACCGGCGAAGAGCATAGGGGTCAACATGGTCAGTTCGTCCGTGGATGGCAGGCCGACCTGGAAAGCGACCATAACTCTCCGGCTGGACTCACCAGACGCGGAGTCCAAGAGGACGCTGTTGGAGAGATACGCCAGTCCTGGAAGCACCGGTGCGATAGAACTGGGCCTGGCGCAAAAGCTTGTAGAGATGATTGGAGGCCGGACACAAATGGGCATCGAATCGACCTCAACAGAGGCGCTTCGTGTGGTGTTTCACATAGAACTGCCGGCCGCGACTCCAAGCTCAGCAATGTGATTACCTTTTGCATGACGGACTTGAGTATCGGAAAGCCTACACGGTATTCATTGCACGCATGTCGGCGAGTCCTGCATGGTCCGCCCAATATATCTCTATAAGTACACCATTTCATTCTGAAACACGGACCCCGCCCTGAATCCGAGATGACGGAATGATGATGCGAAAAGCCCCCAGACAGGTCAAGCTGGTTCTTGCAGGGGACGGCGGAGTGGGGAAGACGAGTATCCGACGGCAATACCTCGGGAAGATATTCCGGGCATCCTACATTCCTACCATCGGAGTAGACTTCGCCCAGAAGTCAGTCCTCGTGGACGACACACCTGTGACTCTGATCATATGGGACATTGCAGGACAGCCGATGTTCAAGACACTGAGGAAGCGATACTACGAAGGCTGCAGCGCAATCGTCCTCGTCTATGCCATTGACAACAGGGAGTCATTTGATAACGCGCTGAAATGGCTGGTCGAGGCATACGAGTTCATGGGCAAGCTGCCATCTGTGCTCATCCTCGGAAACAAGACGGACCTCCGTCAGACTGCCTCAAACAAGGGTTTGGTCTCTACTCTGGAGGGAGAGGAGTTTGCACTTCAGGTGGCCGACAGAATGGGTACCACGGTGTTGTTCCGGGAGACGACCGCAGTCACTGGAGAGGGCATAGAGGAGGCATTCACGGATGTCACCAGACTGGTGTTAAGCAGGTGCCGGCCATCCGACTCACTTGGACGCCGCTCCGACCCAGTCGAAAGGACAGATAACAGCTTCAGAGTGCGGTAGCCTCCGTGATGCGAGGACTGGCTCGTCTGTGACTGGCTGGGAGGGCAGGTCCCTGCGTCGGCAATCTGGGACCCAACGTGCCAGTCTGCGTGGAAGGCCGCCAGTTTATTGCGAGGATCCCGACTATTATCAGGAGCAAGCCCACTACGAAGGTCCAGTAGAGGACTTCGGCCAAGAATATCACCGAGAGCAGGGTGCCAAATACCGGGACCATATTGATGAATACTCCGGACCTCGTGATCCCCAGCCCCTTGATTGCTTCGAAGTACAGCAGGAAGCCGACGAATGTGGTTGCAACACCCAGAAACATGATGTGAAACCAGAAAGCCACATCAGCTAACACAGGCAGGCTCCATGGCTGTTCCGGCACGGCTGCAATTCCAAACAGTAGTGTGCCGATTAGAATGCCACCCATGTTTGTCTCAGCAGGACTCAGTCGCTTCATCGCCGCCTTTCCAATCGAGGAGTACACCCCCCATATGATCATTGCCAGCACGATGATGATGTTACCCAATAGATACTCCGGGTTGTACTCAACCAGCGCGGTGATGCCTATCACAAATGCGACCCCCACAAAGCTGACCACAAAGCCTCCGTACTGCCATCGTCGTGGCAGGCGCTCCTTGTGAACCAGACGAGCAAACAGACTGACAGTCGCAGGATTGATGCCAGCTATTATGGACCCCTGTGCAGCAGTGGTGTATCTCATGCCTGTCAAGAAGAAGACGCCGTAACCAAACACACCTGTCAGACCCACACCCAGCAGCAGAAGCAGGTTAGATCGGCTGAACATGACATGGAAGTCTGTACGTCGATACAAGAGCAGTCCCGCAAAGAGCACTGTCGCCACAAGAAAACGGAAGAAACCGATGGTCATCGGAGGTGCTCCCAGCACGGACACCAAGACCTTCGCGGACACCCATGAACCGCCCCATGTGAACATCGCCAGCACCATCAGCAAATAGAGTCTTGTCTCGCGTGGCATACACTAGTCCTCTGCTGGGCCAGGTGTGCTGCAGACCGACGTTTAAACTGGATGCAGTTGGCAAGCTCAAAACCGGATTGGCAGCATATCCATCCCCCGCGGGCAGGCTCTGCTCTTGAGCACAAGCCTCTCATCCAGCCCGGCGCACTTCGCGAGACCCCACTGGCCACTCGTTCAGCACCTCGGTCTGACCTTGCCACCACTGCGTAGATAGAGACAATGCCCACGAGAGTGAACACCGTGATGAGCATGCTCAAGAAGCGTCACTGGGGCCGTCTCAGTCTCAGACATGACGTGACCCAACACAGGGAACTGCTGGTCCTAGCGGTCTTTCACAATACTGAGCACGTAGACTTCCTAGAGTGTGCTGGAAGGTGGCTCTCTCAACAATATCGCAGGAAAGTCAACGTTTATTAGCGAGTGTGCATGAGGTTTGCACAACCGAAGGGATACACCATGTCCGATGACGAGCTTGCAGAGATAAGGCGGCGGAAGATGCAGGCAATGATGCGTCAGGCCGCCGCACCGAAGGTGGAAGAGCCCATGGCCAACGGTCAGGTGAACCTGCTCACGGATGGGACATTCTGGCAAGTCATATCCAAGACCAGTACAGCAATGGTGGACTTCTTTGGGGAGTGGTGTGGACCATGCCGAGCGCTGGCTCCGACATTCGTGGAGTTGGCTCGTGAGTGGGCAGGCAAGGTCTTCTTCGGCAAGATAGACATAGACCGGAATCCAGTCACTACGGCGCAGTTTGGCATTCAGTCGGTGCCAATGGTGGTGGCCTTCAAGGCAGGGCGTCCGGTGGGCTCCTTACCGGGTCTGAGGTCATTTGGCGAATACGATGCGATAGTCGAGCAGCTGAGATCAGGGCGACTATCCGAGAGATCGGACCTCATCTAGCAGAGCAGCAGACCTCATCCGGTCAAGGCTGCCCTGAATCACTGTGACAGGCATTGCCTTTGCGTTTGTGGAGGCACCGAAGCTGCCGTGCCGGTCTGCCACAATCAGGCCGGCCTCACTGTGAGTCTCACGAACGAATAGGTCCATTGCTTTGACGGCGGAGGTCATAGCGTCGTCCCCATGTTCCATGTACAATACTGCCATACGTGAGAGCAGGACTCTGATGATGTGTTCTCCCTGACCTGTGGCAGTCGCACCGCCCGTCTTGTTTGCGTATGCGCCAGCACCGAACACCGGAGAGTCACCGACCCTTCCGGCCATCTTCTTTGATATTCCCCCAGTCGACGAGGTGCAAGCGATCCGTCCCTTTGTGTCGACCGTGATGCAACCAACTGTGTCAGATGCTGCAGAGCTGGTCAAGGGCGGCAGGGCGGTCACGCCAACCCCGAGCTCCTTTCGGTACCCCTCGTCTATCATGCGTTGGTAGAGTTTGTACACACCATCTCCGGCAAACTGCATGTGTTCCGTTCGCTCCATGACATATCGAGCAAGGGACACCGGATGCTGAATCCCCTTCACCGCCATGACGGAGCCTGACTTGAGCGTCCAGCCGTCAACGATCATGGCGTCCAGTTCGATCTCATCATCGATGTTCCGGGTTGCGCCAACACCAGCATTCAGCTTTCCTGATGCTTCCATGAAGACAGTACACACCTCCGCTGCGTCAAGCGCCGAAGCCCCGTTCTTCAGCACTCGGAAACCAACAGTCGCTGCCTCACGAACCGCATCAACACCCTGCGGAATCCGCTCGTCCTTCCATGCTCCTGCTCCACCATGGACCACAATCATTGGCAAGTCGCTGGATGGCACCATGTTCACCGTTGTCAGCCCGACGCCCACAACCACTTAATACCCTTTCTCAAAGGCTTTGGTCGAGTAGAACTCCGTCAGACTCCATATGGACAAATGAGCAGTGTGCCAGCTCCCTTAGGCAAAGAATGATTAGGTCAGCAGAGAACACTCGTACGGGCTATAGTTGATGAAAGCATCAGTGTTTCATAACCACGGCGGTCCGGATGTGCTCTCGTATGAGACTGTTGAAGACCCGACTCTCAGCAGCACGCAGGTCTTGATCGAAGTCAAGGGAGTCGCCCTAAACCATCTTGACCTGTTCGTGAGAAAGGGTTGGCCGGGTCTGAACCTCACAATGCCGCATATCCTTGGCAGTGACGTCGCAGGAGTAGTCAAGGACACCGGCGATGGAGTCAAGTCGACACTCACACCGGGCGACAGAGTAGTAGTCGACCCGAGCGTCTATTGCGGCCACTGCGAGTTCTGCCTCAGAGGGGAACACTCTCTGTGTGATGAGTACAGGATAATTGGCGAACACGTCAGAGGTGGCTATGCAGACTACATTGCTGTGGAGGCTGAGAATGTCATCCCAGTCCCGAATGACTTCAAGCTCGACCTGACTATGCTTGCGGCGATGCCTCTGACCACAATGACTGCATGGCGTGCGCTTGTGACAAAGGCGAGACTGCGTGCAGGACAGGACATTCTCATAGTTGGGATTGGTGGAGGTCTCGCAGTCGCGGCCCTTCAGATAGCTGGGGCGCTGGGAGCAAGAGCAATCGTGACTTCCTCATCTGATGAGAAGTTGAAGAGGGCAGTAGAGCTGGGGGCTGCACAGACCATCAACCACAGGGAACAGCCCGATTACCACAAAGAGGTATGGAGGCTGACGAACAGGCGAGGCGTCGATGTTGTCCTTGACTCGGTCGGCCAAGCCACATGGGAGAGAAGCCTTCGCAGTCTGAGAAAGGGAGGGAGGCTTATCGTTCCGGGTGCCACTTCAGGACCGAACGCCACAACAAACGTGTCACTCGTGTTCTGGAAGCAGCTCGAGATACTGGGCACCACGATGGGCAGCCGGTCCGAGCTGAGAGACGCACTAAGGCTGGTATGGAGTGGCAGAGTGAGACCGGTGGTGGACCGTGTGATGCCCCTGTCGAAGGCACGAGAGGCACACGAGGTCTTGGAGAGAGGAGAGCAGTTCGGCAAGATCATCATGACGCCCTAGTCAACTAGCCCTCGCACGTCCTGTGTACCTGCCTCCTTGCGATACCGCCCATGTACGACGAAGAGCAATAACGCGAAGAGACCGACACCGCCCGCTGCCAGACCAATGAGAGAGACCGTGGAGAGGTCCGCGGATGCAGGGGAGACCGTGACGATAGAGACGTCCCACGCCCTGTTTCCGGCACTGTCAATGAAGACGATAGTGACATTGAAGACGCCCACACCAAACTCAGACAGACCGACAGTCACGGTTTCTGCCGAGGAGTTCCAGACACCCTGAAGCACGACGATGCCATCGACTAGAACAGCATATGAGCTGGGGTTAGCATCCTGAGCTCTCCACGACAGCTTCTGAGAGACGTTCCCTTGAACAAGACTGACATTTCCAGCGGGCACTATCGTCGGACGAGTACCGTCAACAAGCCACACGAAGGCAACTTCGGCGGTGTTGCCAGAGGTGTCATTCGCACGCACAAGAAGAGTATGCCATCCGTCGTTCGAGGGGACTGTGACCACATATGGGTTGGTGAGAACAGACTCAGATTCATCATCCCACTGGGCGACCACGGTATCCAGCCGCCAGTCAGTGACCTCAAGGAACACCTCTGTGACTGGCCGTACGACAGAGCAGTTGACAGGTGAAACAAGGACGACCTCGGGAGAGACATTGTCCTGTGGCACGTCCAGTAGGAGGTGTTCCGACGACACATAGTAAATGTCAGTGTTGTCAATGAATGTGCAGTTGGCCCAGGACGATGGGACCGCGCCGTTCAAGTAAAGCGGGACGAGTGCAGCGGTATGGTAGGTGCTTGACCAGGTCACGCTGACATTGTTGGCTCTTGCAACACGCAGTGTCCGATTCTGTTCCTCGGTGAGTCCCTGTGATGGGAGTTCATCGTTCAGTGTGTCTCCAGTTATGGAGAGCCCACCGGTCTCGTGATCCGCAGTGACAATGAGCATGGTGCCCGGGTGTTGCTGCACAAACCTGCTTGCGACAAGGACGGCGTAGTCGAAAGCAATGACATCAAGCGCCACATTCACTCTGTCGTTGCTGTGTGCCGCCAAGTCTATCTTGCCGCCCTCCACCATCAGGAAGAAACCGTCGGGATCCGAGGAGAGCAGGGTCAAGGCCTTGTCAGTCATCTCTGCAAGGGATGGCTCAACATCATAGTCACGGTCTGCCTCGTATGCCATGTGACTGGACGCAAAGAGACCGAGCACACGTCCACTGGACACAGAGAGTAGTTGTGTCCTGTTGTAGACGACAGTGTATCCCTTCGAGGTCATCATGTCAAGCTGGGCGGCAGTGAACTGACTGAGTCCACCGCCCATTATTGTATCCACATTGGAGACCTCCACTATCTGGCGCGCAATCTCTGACGTGTTGGACCTGCTCATGACGTGAGACAGGAAGGCCGCAGGGGTCGCGTGGGTGACTTCGCAGGTGGACACCACGCCCGTGGACTTGTTCAGTTGTTGCGCAAGCTCAACTATGGTCTCAAGGGGAGTGCCCTGCGGAGTCATGGACAGAATGCCATTGTTGGTCTTTCTCCCGGTCGCCATGGCAGTAGCCGCTGCTGCTGAGTCAGTGATGAGAGAGTTCGCACTGGAGGTGTTGACTGCGGTCTCGAAACCGATGGTTTCCATGGTGAGGTCTCCCAGCACACCCCTCTCTACCAGAGCACCCAGCTCAACGTGTTGATGACCCATACCATCGCCAATCATGAGTATGATGCTGTGGGGCGCCCCGTTCGCGAATACTAGGACGGTGGTCTGGGGGTACACACGATGACTTGTATCAGTGGTCATCAAGCAGCTAGCCATGAAGAGGATGATGACGGCACAAGCAAGAGCATTCAGACGCATCATGTACGTTGCACTTGTTCAAGTTGTGGACGGCAATACCAATGAGTCTATCGATGACACTCGGACACCTCCCGGCTTGCTGTGTGTATGGCAAGACTGATAGCGAAGGGGTTCTCTCGTAACTCATGGCTCCGGTCGAACTTGAGAAGTATCTTGCTGTTGAGACTGCAGGCGGGCCGTCGTGGCATCCCAGAGAGGACCGTCTTGCCTTTGTCCTGAATGCCCCGGGTACGTTTCAGGTGCACACGGTGGACGTGCTGAGGGGACATGCACTGTGGCCTGAACGTGCGACACATGAGAAGAACCGATGCACTGCCCCGGTCTTCCTCAGCGACGGCACAGTAGTCTTCATGACCGACAGCGGAGGCGACGAGAACTACCAGATTGGTCTGATAGAGCGGAGCGGTAAAGTGTCATTCCTCACACACGAGCCCGCAAGCAAGCACCTGGTGTCTCATGTATCTCCGTCGAGTGTCTACTATCAGGCCAACGTTGAGGACCGAGCAAGGCTGGACATTCACAGGTGGAGGATACCACTGATCAACAATGATCCCGAGGTCATCTACAAGCCCACAGCAGGACTGGTCTCGGTGAGCGCGACTCTACATAACGACAGGGTCCTCATCATCCACAGAGCAATTGGCAACAATGAGCATGAGGTCCTGCTCTACGACGATGGGAGCATCACGAGTCTGACGGAGGGGCTGGTCCGCAACCAAAAAGCCAGATGGACACCCGAACGCTTCATAGACAACAATACGCTACTTGTCACAACTGACTTTCGGTCAGACTTCAGGCGCCTTGCCCTTCTCACGCTGAGCGGCGAGTTTAGGACCATTCCGGAGATAGAGGACAACCTCAGGTACGAGACAGAGGAAGCCGCATTCGCCGAGGGACACGCCGAGACCTACTATCTCGTGAACGAAGAGGGTTACAGCAGGCTGTACCGGGCCGTGTTTCACGCGGATGGTATGACGGACCACGAACCTATCCCATTGCCAATCAACGGAACGATGGTGTCCGGCGATGCAAGGTCGTTCTCACGGGCCTCATCTCTGTCACCGGACGGGTCCATGCTCGCCATCACATTGGCCTCACCAGTGGAACCATCCAACATATGGGTCCTTGATACACAAGACAAGACCGCTTGGAAGGCGACCAGGTCGGGTCTTGCAGGCCTCGTGTCGTCAGCATTCTCAGATGCGACCCTGCACCGATTCAGCAGCTTTGACGGGCTATCAGTCCCCTACTTCAGGTACTTACCAAAGGGGAGAAAGCCGGAAAGAGGATGGCCGTTCATAGTGATGATACACGGTGGACCTGAGGCGCAGATCCGACCTGACTTCAACCCTGTGATCCAGTTCTTCGTTGCAGCCGGCTATGCAGTTGTGACCCCCAACATCAGGGGAAGTGAAGGTTACGGAAAGAAGTACCTTGACCTTGACAATGTCGAGAAACGCATGGACTCGATTGCTGACATCCGCGAGATGGTCATGCACATCAGGAACAACGACCCCAGTCTGGACACTACCAGGGCAGTGGTCTACGGAGGCAGCTACGGGGGGTTCGCCGTCCTGTCCGCAATGACCGAGTATCCGGACCTCTGGAAGGCAGGCATAGACATCGTGGGCATATCCAACTTCGTCACGTTCCTTGAGAACACTGCACCATGGCGTCGTGCTCTTCGCGAGGCAGAGTACGGCAGCCTTGAACACGACAGGGACACTCTCGAACGTATCAGTCCAATTCACAAGGTTGACAGGATAGCAGCTCCCCTGTTCATCATCCAGGGTGACAATGACGAGAGGGTGCCGCTGTCCGAGTCGATTCAGATGTACAATAGGCTGATTGAGAGAGGAATACCGTCAAGGCTGCTGCGGTTCCCGGACGAGGGCCACGGACTGGCGAGGATTGAGAACCGAATCAAGGCGTACACAGAGGTCATTGACTGGCTCAGAGAGATAGTGTGATATCCTAATTGTACGGGCAACCTGGGTGAGAAGACAGCAGAGCATGGTTGCTTCACTGGACGCGGGCCTGCTCACTCAGCTGCGCAGGACAGGAGAGGTGAAGGGCGGCACTGCGGTCCTGACACAAGTACGGGAGCCGACCGGACAACAGCCAATGCCACCATGCTCACTCAGCTACGATTATGAGGGGGGCCACCAATTGCCACATGAGTGTTCCACTTGTCCAAGACCGCGGTAGTGTCAGTCATTGTGCTCGCATGCCTCATCATATGCGTCCCCGTTCGAGCCATCGAGTTCCCCGTCGCTTCATACACTGACGACTGGATTGTGGTAGATGTGCATCTGTCTGCGCCAGACCATGTCGAAACCTCAATTCCAATCAATGTCACCGTTGTCATAGGGCTGGTTCCACTCTCGAGCGGAGTGACTCAAATCAACATAACCGAGGTGGCAATCAGCATTCACCGTGCAGAAAAAGGTGGAGGCTTCACACTAGCCGGGATTGGCGTGGACAGGACACTTGAGACGTTCAACCATGACCACGCGAACATCAGCCGTGTGATCAGGATGACTGCCACTCTGTCAGGCATGGTGTGCTACTTTGCAGTGTCTGTGTCAGGCACATATAGAAACGGGACTGACAGCTCCCTCTTCAGCTGCAGCTCGAACGAGAATCTCATCGGTCCGTTTTCAGTCTATCAGGGGCTGACATCGCCACAGTCGTTAGTTGGCCTTGCGATGACCGTCGTTTTCATCGCGGCTATTGTTCTCGGGGCATGTGGCATCAGGAAGTCGCGCAGAGGCACGAGGCAGAGGCGCTCCCTGCTTGACGAGTAGTCACAGGACATGAATGCTCTGCAACGACATGCAGAGACGGTCAGTCAGGGGGACCACGAGCGACGACCCCAGCATGTACTTGGGATGCTCTGTGACAGGGGCAGAGTGAGTAGTGGTCGGGTCCACGTTGTACGAAGAGTCTGATGCGCGTCTGTCTAGTCGATACACTACTTGACTGATAGGGATGTGATCATCACCATGAGAAGTCTGGCAGACCTGGTGGACGAGTGGTACCCGCCCGGCGCTGCGACCGCTTGAGGCGCCCGAGGACCGCAGGCCTCCAGTCAGGTCTCACCGGTTGAACTTCAGATGTGCTCTATGAATGAAATCCGTGTTGCTCTACGCCGGCCCAGTCGGCCACTTTGGTGACATCGATGTGTAGAGCCTGTCTGGTCTGCCCTGAATCACCGCAACGGGCATGTGAGGTGTGTCATGACCCATCGCGACCTGACCCGACCTGTCCACCATGATGAGACCGGCTTCACCAGTTGTCTTGTCCCGCAACTCTCTCATCATCCTCGCTGCTGAATCGGTGACGGACATGCCGCTCTCCACATGATACACCGCCATGCGCGCCATCACGATTCGTAGGATCTGTTCACCCCTGCCTGTACACGAGGCCGCTGCAATCTCATTCGCGTAGACACCTGAGCCGATTATTGGGGAGTCGCCGACCCGGCCCGGGAGTTTCCCAGACCAGCCACTTGTTGATGAGGCACCCACCAGTCGACCGTTCTTGTCAGCAATCACGCAGCCAACAGTGTCACACCCTACAGACAGCGAAAGGTTTGATGTACTCCCGGGACGGTCTTCTTTCCTGTAGCCCTCTGACACCATACGCCTGTAGAGCTTCTCTGCGCCATCTGCAACGAACTGCATGTTGGAAGTACGCTCGAGCACGTAGCGTGCCAGCGAGATTGGATGCCAGACGTTACGCACGGCCATCACGGCCCCGCTTTGAAGGCGATTGCCGTCCATGATCATCGCGTCAAGCTCCACAACGCCATCCGAATTCGGGTTTGCTCCCCTTCCGGCAGTGAAGAGACTCGTATCCTCGAGTGTCCAGATTGCGGACTCTGCAGCATCAAGAGCAGAGCCGCCCCGTTCGAGCACACAGAACGACATGCGAGCGGCCAGCCTCAGGGCCTCCATGATGGCCCCATGTCTGTCTTCCGGAAACTTCGTTGCTCCACCATGAATCACAACTGCAGGCAGCATAAGTGCATCGTGCGCCGCTGAGAGCAGTCACAAGAAAAACACAGCTGGTACTCACGGAACAATATGAACTCCCACGAGTCTTCGCCAAGTGGTCACTGTGTGTGCATGATTACAACTTGACAGGCGGAGGTCTCTGAACATCACAGATGCGATGTCTAAACAGGGAGTGAGGCAGTACTGGTGCTTGAAACGTAGATAAGAGCGCGACCTCCCACGGGCATCATCAGATAAATGCCCCCTCTCTCCATGATGCCCGACCGCAGCGGCCGCCCACCTCGGACTTCAACTCACGGGCGGCCGCAATACCGAAAACCTGACTGTCGAGATTGCGTCAAGCCTTTGATGTGCCTTCGGGAGATGGCGGCCGCTGAAAAGGCACCCTGCCCACAACCGTGTCCTGCTGATGTCTGTGTTGTGTGGCCACTTCCAGTACCGGAGTATCACTGCACTGTGCACTGGTGCGGAGAACAAGCAAAGATGCGGCCCTCGTCACCCTCCCACCAGCTCACGGTCTGTTGCATCAACTGGTCTGCCTTACCGAACCAGCCCTGCGCATCGGGACTCAACGACTCATTCTCTGTCGTACCGACTCCAGTACCATCCTGTCCCTCTGACTCCCCAGGGTTGCTCGGGTCGTGTCTGTTGAGGTCGGCCACCACGTTGATGTCCTGCACCCTCATGTCCAC
>JACAEL010000036.1 GCA_013388835.1 Candidatus Thorarchaeota archaeon
AGCAGAGATGCGCGGGCATGGCTCCGCGCTGTCCGGAGTGTCGGAATCAGTACAAGAGAGGGACGTCCCGACTTGACAAACGAACGCACCACGCGCACACGACACCTCATTGCAAGGGTGACACTCCGTGGTGTCTGTCGAGGCGAGCACTGCAAGACTGTGAGTAGAGATCTCTGAGATGGGGGGTGTCAGATCACGGCCTTGGTGAGCCTCCTCTTGAGAGAGAGGATAGCAGCTGACAAAGCACTCTATCCACAACTGTCCCCGGCCCACTGATATCTGCGTTGTGTGGCCACCTCCTGTAGGTAGGACCTCCTGAGTTTCTGCCTGATTACTCCGGATTACTGTGCCATGGGATTCATCTCTCCGGACGTTCTGTGTTCCAGAATGACCCCAGAGCTGTCAAGTGAGTGCACACGGATAAGATATATTACCTTCAGCTTGTTTGGCAGGGGTGAGTATTGTTCAAATGCTGAGTCTACTGGGTATGCTATCTTATGGACCTGAAACAGGGATACAAGTGAGCATCATGGTTGTGATCCTGTTACTTCTGATAGTTTCGATATACCTAATGGAAGAAACACTTGTCGATGGCCATCGAAAGGCCAAGAACGGTGGCAATCGCCATCCCACAAATCGTTTCTACATGATGTATACTGAACACCCTCTCATCGTTGACTGCGTCCATATCGTCACAATTCTCGGATTAGTAGCGGTTCCATTCGTCGCTTGGGCAGTGGTCGGCCTCTGGGGCTTGATACTGGTCCTTGGTGTCTTGGTCGTGAGCTTCAGAGGCAGCTTCCATCACATCGATACACTCATCAACGCACGGTACCGCCAACGTCTGGAGGGCGAGAAGTTCATGGTGCGCGAGTACATGCGTTTGACGATGCTCAGTGGTGCTGGTGCGGAGGATATCGATGGACTGCTCAAGAGGAGAGTCGATTTTCTCGTGAGTGGCCACTCGAATAGCCCTCGTCTGACGCAAGCCGAGGTTGATGAGATCTTGAGTCTATTAGCCACAGACTCTGATGCCGTAGGACTTGCAGCAAGGCGTCTTCTCGGCTCTCAGGACCAAGGCCGCCCCCCTCTCGGCTAGGCCGCAGCTGCATCGAAGCTGGATAGTCCCAGCTGAGCGAGTTCTCTGTGAAGGACGAGCTCATCCAGAGCACTAGCATCCCGGGCACGGCCTACGTCGGTCTGTTCGACGAGAACAAGCAGTGCGTGCTCCTCGTCTACTGGGGCGACTCGTGGGCCGACACCCAGAAGGGCTACTTCCAGACCTACTACTACCCGCAGGGCGGAGGCTCCTATACCCAGTCGTCCGGCTACATCTACACCTCGTTCCAGAAGACCGCCAAGTTGTGGTGGGACCCGGGAATGCCGGACGTGACCCCGCAGGGGGTCATCTACTCGACGATCGACGGACAGGGCGGAGGAATACCAATTGCTGCGGTTGACAATGCGTCGCGGGTCATCAAGTATGTCGTCATTCTCGGCTACAGGTATCAGTCCTACTCGCTGGTGGACATGAGGGTACATGATGTCAACGTGGTCGCTGACTTCAACAGGCACGACCAGAACAGTCCAAGCCCGACAGAGCCGGTGGAAGAGGATGGAACGTGCCCTGGAACGGCAGAACCATCTGATGGTCAGTCTGTTGTGAACAATATCATGGGATTTGTGCAGTCTTGTCTCACCACAACGTGGCTGCCCTATCCGTGGCCGGTCCTCCGGCTTGTTACATCATTATCCACCTACGGGATTCAGTTCGCTCTGTCAGTGGATGTGGATCTGCTAGGCTCGATTAGCTTGTCCACACTCACGCTCCACCACCCTCTAATCGACGCAGCAACTGACATCCAGCTGGAGGCAGCTGCAGCGAAGGTACTTGGGTTCAGTGCCGTTTCGTTCTGGAGCGCAATTGCTGCTGTTTCTTTGACGGCCGCTCAGATGGTTGCAACGTTCAGCCTTCTGCCGCATGCTCGAGCGTTGTTCATGGTGTCATTGATGAGCTATGTCGGTGCTTCTGTCATGGTTATCATCACAATGGCCCAGAACTACCTCAATGGTGCGCTCACACGAGAGGATGGACTTCTTGGGCTTGCACTGGTGGGATGGGGAATCCTCTTTGGTGGCAGTAGCCTTTCAAAGACCAGCATCTTTAACAGGCTGTTCAGATGCCTTGATAAGTTCAGGGGTCCCATTCCGGAGCCTTGGTCATCGTTTGAGGCCGGCCTGTTATGTGCTCGCGTTCTCGTCCTCCTGTTGGCGTTGGCGGTCGCCGCAGGAATTGGTGCTGGAGCTCTCCAGGAATGGCTGACTTGATTGCTCCGTGACGAAGGTGAGTGTGATCTATGGCAATCGACCCGTTTCTCCTCGGGCTGCTCTACTCTGCATCGTTTCTTCCGTTTCTGATTCTGGGAGCAGCTAATCTACGAACAGAGCTCTTCCGAAGAGCCCTTAGCAGGCAGTGTCCGCAGACGCTGAAGCACTCTGGCAGGCTGCCACTACTAGTAAGGTTGCACGCTGCCGAGGTCCGAACCTTGAGACGATGTCTGTCAATCACAGTTGTCAACCTCATGGTGTTCTTCGGCCTGCCTCTCCTTGCTGTGGCTGTTCTCTGGCCCGAGGACCTACTCGTCCTCGCCAGCGAAACCACTCCCACGATAGCATTCATTTCGTTCCTCTTCATACTGCGAGTACTCTGTATCAGTCCCGACCTAACGGGCGGCTTGAAGTGTGAGATTGCTGCTCATGAGCGGAATGGACAGTAGGGCTTCAGACACCCAAATCCCGGTCTGTTCTGAGATTGCAGCGTGTTCGGCTCTTGTCCGAGTCCTGTCGTCAGAGAGGGCGCGTCGAAGCAGGTGACCGGGCTGTGACGGCGCAGTCCACTCCTCGCTCGACGGAGGGACGGCCCACTTCATGAACGAGGTGGTCAAGGCATCACGAGCCAAGTACGTGGTGACGCTTTGCCAAAGGTATCAGTCGTACAACTTGGTGGACATGAGGGTGCAGGACATCAACGTGGTGGCCGACCTCAACAAAGCGGACCCGAACAGTCCCAACCCGACAGAGCCTGTGGAGAGCGATGGGACTCCCAAGGGGAAGGCCGAGGCAACGCGTACGGCGCAAGTCTACGCTGAGAGTAAGATGGCTGATGCGAACAGCGCAATTATGGTGTACTGGACCGGATGGTGGCCTCTGGTTCACTTCGTTATCGAGTATGGGGTGGTATCTGGTGTGTATGTGTCCGTCCACATCACAGCGGACATTCTCGGGAGTATCGACATCGCAGGTTTCAGCATCCAGTTCTTGGGCATCGAAACGATGTCAGCCGCTCAAGGAGACAGTCTGGTTGATCAGCTCGGATTGAGAGTTGACAGTCTTGTGGGAACTGAGAACGTCTGGAGCTACTTCTTCGCGGCGGCCACCATTGCCTATGCCGCCGCTGAGGCGATATCTACCTTTGCGCCACCCGGCTCAGTCCATGCGGAGGTGGCCTTTTTGGCCTTCCTTGGTATATTCATTGCATCTACGGTATCAGGTCTGGTTGCTCTTGCACAGGCAGTTGCACAGGGCATTGGGGACCCGTTCTATGCCTGTCTGGCTTTCCTGGGAATTGCATTGGTCGCACTCGTCGCTGTGGGGGCGCATAGGAAGGCAATCCACAATTGGGGTGGAGCGAGTGAAGGCGCAGCAAGGTACTTCAGGTTCTTTCAGGAACGGTACCAGCAGGGACATGACTGGGAGAAACGGGGATGGGATGGTCGATGTCACTTTGGACTCATGCTCGCTCAGCTCACAGTCCTTGTGACGATTGTCATTATGGCAGCAGGCTTATTTGCGGGGTGGGTGTATCAATGGTTCGTATAGATATGCTGTCACGCGGCACACAGAGGGACGGGAATCCAGAAAAAGGCCGGCAGGGAGGTCTATAGAACACATGCAGATACTGTGGAGTTACGTTCTCTCAGTTGTTGCAGCATTTGGACTTCCCTATCTGTTCTGGGGTATACTTGTCTACCTTGAGTTGAAAGGGATGGATCTGCTGGCCGCGCAAGCACGAGGTGAGATTGCGAGCCCCACAGGTGTTGGAGCGTGGTATGCACGCAACATCTCCAGCACCCGGAAGCAGATGTTGTACTACCTGATCACCCGTCTTCAAGCACCCATCACTTTCTATCTGGTAGCGTCATTCTGCCTACCGGGCAACATACCGACGATCCTCATCTACTTCTTACCCACGCTTCTAGTCTTCACTGTTCTTGAAGAGGCACTCTGCGGCAGTTCACGAATGGAACTCCAGTCACAGATTCGGGGATGGTCAGAAGGCCCATCGTGGGAGGAGGAACAACAGTACTTGCAGGAGCAGAAGGCAATGAGGCAACTGAGGAAACTGGGCAAGGACGCAGAGGAAGAGTGCCTGCAGAGGGGTTCACAACTAGCTAGTGGTGAAGATAGCCCTTCTGTGCCAGAGCGACAACCGGAGGATATGTGAACATCTGTAGTGGTGCAATGGGAGTCACAGATTGGTGGTAGAGCGTCCACAAGACCACCAAGAAGCAGTTCTGTGCGAGAAGCTTCTGTACTGTTTCGTGCGTGATTGTGGGACCGAAGGTGCCTGTTACATGAATCTGCCTAGCAATGAGGGTCCGGTCCCAGAAGATGTAGCTCTTGGGTTGCTGGAACGAGTGTGCGTCATGATGGTGTGTCTACAGCACATCAACAGTGATGGTGCCTCTCGCAGCATGTCCTATATTCACGAGCTTTCTTGATGATATGGCGAGAAACATGGGCCTCGCGAGGGCCACATAGGAGGTCAAACGCTGCACGAGTCAATGTTTGTTGCCGACGTCCAACAGTGTATGATGTCAGATTGTGTGACTGCAGTCGCGCTCATGGGCCTTCTTGTTGCACTGCCATTCTATCTCACGGCCCTGACACTCCTCTTTGTCGGCAGAATGAGAACGGAGCATCTTCATGATAACATCTTCCACAGACTGTTCGACTTCTGTGAGTCGACCACCCTAGGCCGTGTTATCGGAGGCTCGGCCCTGTTCTCCCCCACAATCATAGTCATGGTTGGCACGGCAATCGTTTGTCCTGCCGATATGCTGGATGGTGCGATGTTCGCTACTCTGCCTTGGCTCGTCTTCTCCCTGACTGCTCTTGCAGAGCTAAGGTATCAAAGAAGGATCTGAACCGTAGCGCGAAGGGGAGAATGGCAAACACTGAAGGCCCACGACACCAACGTGGTCGCTGACCTCAGCAGGCACGACCCCAGCGCGCCCAATCCAGATGATCCGCTGGAACATGATGGTACCACCAACGGATCAGTGACTTCCGCTGGTTCTGCATCAGGAGACAGGAGTCTGTCAGATGCCACTGATCGGCTAGTCCGCACATACTGGACTCCCGACTGGCCAATTCTCAACATGCTCATCCTTGACCCACTCAACACGGGGACCGCTCTCCTCCACTTCGGACTTGACTTGCTCAACACAGTGTACGTGTACACAGAACAGCTTGCTGCATGGATTGACAGTATCATTGACTTCGTGGGTGATAAGGCGTCCATTGTAGTAGCCATAATCCAAGAGCTTGCCGAAAAGGCCTTCGAGATCATAGGAGTAGTCTACGCATTTCACTATGCTCTCGCCGGGTGGGTGCTGGTCGATACGGTGAAGTTCATGGATCTATCGACAACAGTTCTGCTAGCATCGATTGCAACAGCTGCACTGGTGACTATTGGGTTTGTTGGACTCGCATACCTGGCAGCTATCAGTGCCGGTCAGATTTTCGGTCCAGATGAGGCCGCAGTCATATGGCTAATCGTGCTGCTTGAAGCACTACTCGTATTGGGAAAATGGTACTGGGGAAAACTCAATCCAAATGCGATTGCATCAACAGTGATCCGAATCTCTCAATTCACAAGCTCTCTTTGGGGCCCATTTCCGTCGGAGATTCTCATCCTCTGCTGGTGGAGCTGGGCAACATACATATTCCTGCGTGGCGTCATTGCTCTGGCAATCGCGAACATGGCGGTCCTCTTCCAATCATAATGATGTGGGTGATCTAATGCTGCAAAGCGAAGCTCTTGTATGGATACTGGAAATCGTAGTCATTGTGGCCATTCCAGCAATTCTCCTCGCGAATGTGGGCAATTACATAGAGGCGGTGATATACAACTCACTCAGACCTGACCCTTTCGTCACGCGGTCGATTGGACGCGAGCACATACTGCGTGCATACGAGCACAGCCGACGGAGTCTGGACCTCTTGCTGCTGCTACTCTATGCCTGCAGTCTACTGCTCATGACAATAGCAGGCATTCTGCTGGGCGCCGTTCTGGGCGAGGCCAAAGGCCTATCCCTGGGCTTGGTGTTTGGTCTGATGATGGTCTCAGACCTTCGGCACGGAGTCCGTCTACAAAGGAGACTGGAAAGAAAGCTGACACGTGAGAAGCAGCTATGGGAAGACTACTGGCACCGTAGCGATGGTGGAATAGCAAACGTCAGCTCACAGATCATGAGCTGGCTGGAGCGACGCCACAGGAGCGGCAAGTTGGACGACGAATGGCTGAGATGGGGCCTGAGGACAGTCCTCGAAAACGCACAGAGTGGGGACGCAAGTTCTCGTCGGGTTCTCGAGGAGACCAGATCCCGGACAGACGAGTTTGGTCAGAGAGTGAATAAGATGCTGACACTGATCGAGCAATGAGTGTGACTCTGTGGAGATGAGGATACACGATATCAACGTGGTCGCTGACGTCAACAGGCACGACCCGAGCAATCCAGACCCGAGTGAGCCTGAGGCGTTCGATGGTTCTCCAGAAGGAGTGGCTGAAGGCACAGCTGGCAAGAGCTTCGTAATGGACTTCCAGAGTATTGCTGAGCAGGCCCTCATGCTGCAATGGATGATGGTGTGGTGGCCGATCCTTAGGATCACAGCGAATCTGGCATTCCTTGGACTGACATTTCTGTTGACCCTTGACATCGATCTGTTGGGTTCGATGACTGTTCAGAGCTGCAGTTTCCTACACACGGCACTTGAGAGTATGACGGAAGAGGAGCAGGACAGGGCACTCGCCTTGACTCTCTCATTGACCACCATCCAGCAGCTAGAACTTGTAATACTGGCCTCGTCTTCTGCTGCGTCGTTCTTCGCCACCTTTCAACTCCTACCACAGGCGAAGTTGTTATTTACCGCAGCCCTCATTACATGGACGTTGGCATCAATGATGCTCATATACACGATGGCCGAGTACTTCCTCAATGGCATGTTGAGCCAGAACGATGCTGCATTCAGTCTGTTCGTTCTGGCAGTCGGTCTGTTCTTTGCCGATCTCCAACTCGCTACGCAGGCCTTCGGGAGAGTGTTTGGCTTCTTGAACAAGTATCGAATCAGTGTTCCAGACTGGGGTTATCATGACACAGCATTCACGGCTTGCAGGCTACTTGTCTTCCTTCTTGCCCTTGCTGTCTTGGCGGCGATAGCCTGCAGCTGAGGGGGTGATTGTCGATGGTCAGTGAAGAGACTGTCAAGTTCTTGGTCCTGCTG
>JACAEL010000037.1 GCA_013388835.1 Candidatus Thorarchaeota archaeon
CGGGAAGACCACGCTCGTGAATCGTTATGTCACCGGCGTCTTCGAACGTGACTACAAGACGACGATTGGTTCTCAGTTCGCAGTGAAGCTCACGCTGATCTCGCCTCCCGACTCCCAGTACGCTGTGGGGGTGAAGATTCAGGCATGGGACGTTGCAGGTCAGGCAAGGTTTGCGGCCGTGCGAAAGATGTACTATAGCGGTGCGGCCGGGGTCATACTTGTCTTTGACGTGACAAGGCGGCGTTCGTTCGCCGAGCTGTCAAAGTGGGTGCAGGAGGCCGACGAGTCGATAGGCGTCCGTGTGCCCGTGGTCTGTGTTGGCAACAAGGTTGACCTTCCGGACCGAGCAGTGAGTTCCGAAGAGGCCAAACAGTGGGCGGAGTCTCAGGGATTCATATACATGGAGTCCAGTGCCAAGACCGGAGAGGGTGTGGCGGACATGTTCACAGTCCTTGCCGAACTCATGTATCGGGAGGCAAAGAAGACCAGCGAGGCAAAGAAGCGAGGTGTGTGATCTTTGCTCAGCTCTCGTATGCGAGTCCCCTTCTGAATGCTTGAGTATTGAGCTTCGAGTCCCCTGTCATCTCTCTGACTCGTTCTTCCACATGTTCCATCGGGAACGGGAGGCCTGCGTGTGTACACACGACGCCTAGCATGAACGCATTCAACAGTGGCCCTCCCCCAGTGGTTCCAAGGGCCTCGACAGGGTCTACATGAATCACTCTACTAGTCATTGAGGAGAGCCCCTCGAGTATCGCCGACCTGCTGGGGTAGTCGGAGACCCCTGACAGGGTGTCAAGTGTCTGTACTTCAAGCATGCTGACGACTGCCGTTGTGCGCCTCGACGAGTACTCCACAGCCGCCCGGAGTGCTTCTAGTGGTTCAAGACCCAATAGCAGGTCGAGCTCGCCTGCCGGCACGAGTGGACCGACATTGTGCGCGGACAGTCTGATGTGTGTGAAGACCGTACCGCCGCGTCGAGAGGCGCCGAATGTCTCTCCCATGATGGGGTTGAGCCCTGCGCTCAATGCCGCCTCAGCAAATACCCGTCCGGCAGAGAGGCCACCCTGTCCACCAACGCCGGCCACAATGATACTGAAGGTGTCCATTATGACTCACTCACTCCAGCCGATAGCCTCGCTCGGGCAGACCTCGATGCACGAGCCACAACGCACGCAGCTCTCCTGTATTATGAATGGTCGGGAGGATGCCCTGTCCCACCCTATTGCTGTGCACTGGTACTGACCTGCGCAGACTCTGCACTTGTCTCCCCTGCACTTGTCACAATCAATTGTGATCTTCCGGTTTCCAGTTCTCTCAGACTCCATCCTTCTCTTCTCGTCCAACCTACAGACTCCATGCAACAGCAGCACTCTGAGCCCCCTTGTGTCCAGTGCCTTCTTGAGCGCCTCCTCCACTTGTCTGATACTCGTGGAGTCGACAGTGAGAAAGAGGTCAGGTTCGATGGCCATAATCAGACTGTCCAGTCTCAACTGGTGATGGTGGTTGTCCTCTGATGGCATACCTGCATGCTGTTGGAAGCCAGTCATTGCAGTCGTCTGATTATCGAGCACCATGAAGACAATGTCTGCTCCGTGATGCCGCGCGTTGATCAGGCCCGGGATGCAGGCATGAAAGAAGGTCGAGTCTCCCGCCACTGCAATGACCTTCGAGTGCAGGCCATGCCTCCACAGCTGTCCCATCCCTGATGCTGTTCCTATTCCAGAGCCCATTGCTTGCATGGTTTCCATTGCGGTGTCGTAGAACACTCCTAGCGAGTAGCATCCGATGTCCCCGGCCACAATAAACCGCTCCGGTGTCTTCCGACGAAGTCTGCGAATCGCCCAGTACACATTCCTGTGCGTACAGCCGGCGCAGAAAGTCATCCGGCGGTTGACAAGCAGTCGTCTTGCCCTCTGAGCAGCCTCCTCAATCTCTCGTGGTCTTCTTGGACTCTCGACGCCCAATGTACGGGCAACCACACTCCTCACAGTTGAGACGTCCATCTCTCCCCACCCGGGAATGTCATCTGAGGCCTTGCCATAGAAGCGGGTCTGAATGCCCAGCCGGGTGGAGAGGCTTCTGACACCCTCCTCGACGAATGGGTCGGTCTCCTCTACGAAGACCACTCTCTTGCTCTCCTCTAGCGTTCTGCGAATCAGGTCCTCCGGAAGCGGATGCGTTGTTGCCAGAGCAAGATGTGCAAAGGACTTGGTGGGAAAGGTCTCCATCGCCTCTGACGCGTAGTATGAGCAGACTCCTGAGGAGATCAGAGTCACGTCCGCACCGCTTGACTGCTTCAGTCTGTTGAACTGCGAGACCTCGAACTCTTGCATCACCCCCTTCATCTTGACTAGGAGGTCCCTATGCTTCAGATGGGGGTCAGGTACGTTGTAGAGGTGTCCGGGAAGCTCCTGCTTCACTGTCCATGCACGCTCAGGTATTGTGTCAGTAATCACCACACCGCGAGAATGACTCAGGCGAGTAGTACTCCTGACAAGCACTGGAGTCTCGATTCTTCTTGACAGGTCGAAGGCATACCTGACAACGTCCTTCGCCTGCTGGCAGTCCATGGGCTCGAGTAGAGGGAGGCTTGCTGCTCGCGCATAGAACCTCGAGTCCTGTTCGTTGCTTGAACTATGTCCTCTCGGGTCGTCACAGACTACCACCACCAATCCGCCTTGGCCGCTCCCTGAGAGATTGATGTTTAGAAGAAAGTCAGCTGCCACGTTCAGTCCAAGCGACTTCATGGAGCACAGTGCCGGCACTCCGAGCCAGCTCGCACCGGCGGCCGCCTCAAGCGCGACCTTCTCATTCACGCTCCACTCAACATACACCCCGTGCTCAGCCGGCAGGCGCATGAGCGTTGCGGCTATCTCAGTAGAGGGAGTCCCCGGATACGATGCACAGAAGCCAACCCTTGCTTCCAGTGCTCCCCGTGCAATTGCCTCGTTTCCGCTCATGAGGACTCTCTTCGGGGTTCCATTCGCCAATTCGGTATAACACTCACCGTTCATCTTCAGTTGGACAGAGTTGGACACAGGAGTCTTGTCACTCCCA